>DASTPE010000040.1:0-14489 GCA_035762345.1 Burkholderiales bacterium | reverse complement strand
AAGAACAATTTCCACGGCGATGCGGATGCTGGACAACGTCATCGACATCAACTACTACGCTGTCGACAAGGCGAGAAACAGCAACCAGCGTCACCGTCCGGTGGGCCTGGGCATCATGGGGTTCCAGGACTGCCTGCACCGCCTGCGCCTGCCCTACGCGTCCCCGGAGGCGGTCGAGTTCGCCGATCGCTCGATGGAAATGGTGGCGTACGCGGCGTACTGGGCTTCGACCGGGCTCGCCGAGGAGCGCGGCCGCTACGCCTCGTTCCCGGGATCGCTCTGGGAGCGCGGCATCCTGCCGCCGGACACGCTCGACATCCTGTCGGCCGAACGCGGCGGCTACGTGGAGCTCGACCGCTCGGCGCGGCTCGACTGGGAGCGGCTGCGCGCGCGCATCAAGCAGCACGGCATGCGCAACTCGAACTGCCTCGCCATCGCGCCCACCGCCACCATCGCCAACATCGTCGGCGTGTCGGCCTCGATCGAGCCGACCTACCAGAACCTGTTCGTGAAGTCGAACCTTTCGGGCGAGTTCACGGTGGTGAACGAATACCTGGTCGGCGACCTGAAGCGGGCCGGATTGTGGGACGAGGTCATGATCGCCGATCTCAAGTACTTCGACGGCAACCTGGCGCGCATCGACCGCGCGCCCGCCGACTTGCGCCGGCTGTACGCCACCGCGTTCGAGATCGAGCCGAAGTGGCTGGTCGAGTGTGCGGCGCGGCGCCAGAAGTGGATCGACCAGTCGCAGTCGCTCAACATCTACATGGCGGGCGCCTCGGGCAAGAGGCTCGATGAGACCTACAAGCTCGCGTGGATCCGCGGCCTGAAGACGACCTACTACCTGCGGGCGCTCGGCGCCACGCACGCGGAGAAGTCCACGGTAAAGACCGGGGAGCTGAACGCCGTTCCGGCCGAAAGCCTCGAAGCGCCCAAGATGTGCGCGATCGACAAGCCGGATTGCGAGGCATGTCAATGATTCCTGGGGCGTGCACGTGATCACGCTCGCGGCCCGAAGCTTCGCCGGGCCGTTCATGGCGCCGCTGTGGTTACCGCCGCGGCGCGCGGGAATCTACGCGGTGTTGGCGCCCGGCTGGCGACTGCTCACGTTCCGCGCGCTCGATTTTGGCGAGGCCGAAGACCTCTCGTCGAAGGACCTTATTGGGCAGCACCCGAAGTACCGCGAGTGGCTGTCGATCGTCGGCAGCGAATGGAGCCTCTACGTCGCAACGCACGAGATGGCGCTCTCCACCTCCGCGGAGCGCGGCACGGTGTTGCGCGAGCTCGCGCGCGGCTATCGCCCCGAATTCAGGCCGCTCGCGCGTAGCGAGGCGCTGCGCACCCACAAATACAACAACTAGACCTGCCATGCTCACTTTCGAAGAAAATGTTTCCGTGCTGGCGAGCGGGGTGCTCGCGCCAGGCGCCGCCGCCCGCACCGCCCTGCCGAGCGAGGCGTTTCGCCGCGTCACGGTAGAGGATAAGCGCGTCATCAACTCCAAGGCCGACGTCAACCAGCTGGTCCCCTTCAAGTACAAGTGGGCGTGGGAGAAGTATCTCGCCGCCTGCGCCAACCACTGGATGCCTCAGGAGATCAACATGAGCCGGGACATCGGCCTGTGGAAGGACCCGGCCGGCCTGACCGAGGACGAGCGCAGGATCGTGAAGCGCAATCTCGGCTTCTTCGTGACGGCAGACTCCCTCGCGGCGAACAATATCGTGCTCGGCACCTACCGGCACATCACCGCGCCCGAGTGCCGCCAGTACCTGCTGCGCCAAGCCTTCGAGGAAGCGATCCACACCCACGCCTACCAGTACATCGTCGAGAGCCTGGACCTCGACGAGGCCGAGATCTTCAACGCCTACCACGAGATCCCGTCGATCCGGGAGAAGGACGAGTTTCTGATCCCCTTCATCGACATCCTCACCGACCCGGCCTTCACGACCGGCACGCCCGAGAACGACCAAAAGCTTCTGAAGAGCCTGATCGTGTTCTGCTGCCTGATGGAGGGGCTGTTCTTCTACGTCGGCTTCGCACAGATCCTCGCGCTCGGCCGGCAGAACAAGATGACCGGGGCCGCCGAGCAGTACATGTACATCCTGCGCGACGAGTCGATGCACTGCAATTTCGGCATCGATCTCGTCAACCAGATCAAGCTCGAAAACCCCCACCTGTGGAGCCCGGCTTTCCGCGACGAGCTGCAGGCCCTGTTCCGCCGCGCCGTCGAACTCGAGTACCGCTACGCCGAGGACACCATGCCGCGCGGCGTGCTGGGGCTGAATGCGCCCATGTTCAAGGAGTACCTGCGCTTCATCGCCAACCGGCGCTGCCAGCAGATCGGCCTGGATGCGCTCTATCCCGGGGCCGCCAACCCGTTCCCGTGGATGAGCGAGATGATCGACCTGAAGAAGGAACGCAATTTCTTCGAGACCCGGGTGATCGAGTACCAGACCGGGGGGGCGCTCAACTGGGATTGACGATTCGAGGGTAGAGGGGGAGCAACATGCTTGAGGAGCTGGACACGATGCGAATCACTGCCTGCAAGGCGGAGGAAGACTATAAGCTGTGGCTGCGCTTCGAGGACGGCCTCGAAGGCCGGGTATTTCTCGGCAACCTGCTCGAGATCGGCGCCTTCCAGCTCTGGCGCGATGTGCGCGAGTTCGAAAAGGTGAGCGTCGACCCGGAGACCGCGACGGTTACGTGGGAGGGAGGCATTCGCCTCGACGCGGATATTCTTTATCATGACGTGAAAGCGAATCAGATTCAGCGCACCGGCGGCGACGAGCCGCCGGCGGTTGAATAGTCCGGGCCTGCCCGGGCTTCGTTTGTTCAACAACCTTCAAGGAGATCGAGAATGGCGAAGAAAAAAGCGAAAAAAGGCGGCAAGAAAAAGAAGAAGAAGAAAGGATCAAAAAAGAAAAAAAAGTCGTTGAGACTAGCGGGTAAGAAAAAGGCGGCAGCGAAAAAGAAATCCGCCAAGAAGAAGAAAAAGGCGGGGAAGAAGAAAAAGGCAAGAGAAGCCGCTTCACCGGCCAGCTTCGCGGACACGGCGGCGCCAGAGACGCCGTCCACCGCTGCGACTCCCGGCGCGAGACCCGCGCTGAATCCAGCGGCCGCGTGGCCGTTTCCCACCGGCTCCCGGCCGTAACCGGAGAGGCCCGAGGCGAACGTGGCGGAGGCGCAAGCCTCCGCTGGCCCGAAGCTCAGCGGACCGGCTTGGTCATTCGACCCAAGAGCGGAGACCTAGGCCGGTCCGCGAGGCTTCCTGAGAGCCCCAACCCCTGATGCTGGAGGCTTCAGGACGGTTCGGATCTTACCGGGCGTTTTTCACACTACCAACCTGAAAAATGTTGTCGAAACCACGGCTGCGGCAGGGTTTTTCCAGAGGTGCAGAGGCAATTGAAGTTCTTGACTCGTAAAGAGAAAGGCTAATATCATCGCGATTCGCTGCAATGCAACAACGGGGCTTCCGGTGCAGGCCCGGGAAGGGCACACTTCACGACCGCAAGACGGGAGGCACAGATGAACGCAAGAAGCATGACGCAGCACGTTTCAGTCGCGCTGAACGCGCTCAAGGAGCTGCTTGCTCTAGTCGGGCTGGCGGCGATTTTTGCTTTTCTGCTCTTCTCCCATCGCGCACATGTGGAAAAAGCCCTGCCTTCAGTGGTGATCGATCAGCTCATCGAGGCCCCTCACCGTACGGAAGGTCGTGTCCAAGTCAGCATGGCAGAGGTGGTCCTCAACCGCGAGCAGCAGGTGGTAGCCGAATTCATCGCCAAGCGCTACCGGGTGGCGGAAGACGCGGCCGGTGAGTTCGTGGCGCTCGCCTACCGCGCCGGCGCGCAGTTCTCTGTGGACCCGCTGCTGATCCTGGCCGTCATGGCAATCGAGTCGAGCTACAACCCGGTCGCGCAAAGCGTCATGGGCGCGCGCGGGCTGATGCAGGTCATCCCGAAATACCACCCGGAGAAGCTCCAGCCGCACGGCGGGGAGCAGGCGCTGCTCGAGCCCACGGTAAACATCCTTGTCGGGGCCCAGATCCTGCGTGAATACCAGCGCCGCCTGGGTGACACCGAGGCCGCGCTGCAGATGTATGCCGGCGCCTTCGACGAGCCGACTTCCCAGTACGCCAACAAGGTCTTCGCCGAAAAGGCGCGCCTCGAGGCGCTGCGGCTCAAGGCGCGCAAAAGCGCGCAATCCGCTTAGCCGCCTCCTCCAGATCGTCCATGCTTCGCGTGTAGGCGAAGCGAACGAAGCGGTCGGTGCCGTTGGCGCCGAAATCCACCCCCGGGGTCGCGGCGACCGCTTCGCTTTCGAGCAGTTCCCTGGCGAAGCGCCGCGCGTCGCCGCCGCAGTCGGCGTACACATAGAAAGCGCCGCGCGGCTCGGCTGGGATCGAAAGTCCCGCCTTCCTCAACTGCGGCACCAGAAAATCGCGTCTGCGGGCGAATTCGCTTCTTCGCTGCTCCAGAATCAAAAGGCTTTCGGAAGAAAAAGCTGAAACCGCCGCATGCTGCGCCGCGGCCGGCGCGCTGATGAAGAGATGCTGCGCGAGCTTCTCGAACCCGCGCAGCGCCTGCGCCGGCAGCACGACCCATCCGAGACGCCAGCCGGTCATGCAGAAATACTTCGAGAAGCTGTTGATCAGCACCACTTCGCCGGGCAGTCCGAACGCGCTCCATGGCTCCATGCCGTAAACCAAACCTTGGTAAATCTCGTCCACCAGCAGCACGCCGCCGCGTTCGGCGATGAACGCCGCGATTCTTCGAAGCTCTTCCTTCGAGATCAGAGTTCCGGTGGGATTCGAGGGCGAGCCGAGGAGGAGGCCCTTGGTTCGCGGACCCCAGGCCGCGCGCACCATATCCAGCGTCGGCTGAAAATCGCTCTGCGCCGCGACCGGCAGGATGTTCGCCGTTCCTTCGAACGCGCGCACGAAGTGACGGTAGCCGGGGTAGCCGGGATCGGGCACCAGCACCTCATCGCCGGCATCGACGTAGAGCGCGGCTACGGTCAGCAGCGCGCCCGAGGCGCCGGAGGTGATGGCGATTCTTTCGGGCGGGACCTGTGCGCCGAAGCGCGCCGCGTAGTGCCCGGAGATCGCTTCCCGCAGGGACGCGAGACCGAGCGTGGCAGTGTAGGCGGTGCGGCCATCGCGCAGCGCGCGGATCCCGGCTTCGACGACCGGCGCGGGCGCGGTGAAATCCGGCTCGCCGATCTCCATGTGCACGACGCGGCGGCCGGCGCGCTCGAGCGCCTGCGCGCGCGAGAGCACGTCCATCACCTCGAAAGGTTCGATCTCGGCGGCGCGGCGCGCCGTTAGAATGGATTTGATGCCGCGCATTATACGAATCGTGCTCGCGCCGAGAGACGAGTGGGCGCGCATCGCAACGGAGCGCGCGCATGGCGCGCTCGCCCATGGGCTCGCATTACCGCTCCTGCCCGCCTTTGCTTCTCTGGGAATGACGCGCCGTTCCGACTTGCCGCTGCCCGAGCATGCAGTGACCGCCACCTACCTTGCGTGCGTGCTTACCATCTTCGCCATCGCGGCGGCGTTCTGGCTACTGTCGCGGTTCGATTCACGGGATGCCACGCTTGGGCGCTGCATCCAAGTCGCGGCGTATGGCGCGACACCGGTCCTGCTTGCTTCGGTGCTGCTGTTTAGTCCCGTGCTGGTGCTCGTGTGCGTGCTCGCTCTTCCGTATGTGTTCTATCTCTATTACCTCGGCGTGCAGCAGCTGCTGCGAGTGCCCTCGAGCGAGGCGGCGCAGTTCGTCGCGATCGCGCTGGTGGCTGCCCTCGTCGCCTCGACGCTCGGCGGCGGCGCGGTCGGCGCGCTCGGCTTGCTATAGAATCGTCTCGTGGACGAGCAGCTGCGGCGCAACGCACTCGAGTACCACCGGCGTCACCCGCCGGGCAAGCTCTCGGTGGCGCCGACCAAGCAGCTCACCAACCAGCGCGACCTCGCGCTCGCGTACTCGCCCGGCGTCGCCGCGGCGTGCGACGAGATCAAGCGCGACGCCGCGCAGGCGGTTCACTACACCGCGCGCGCGAACCTCATCGCGGTGGTGACCAACGGCACCGCGGTGCTCGGCCTAGGCGCGATCGGCCCGCTCGCCGCCAAGCCGGTGATGGAAGGCAAGTCGGTGCTGTTCAAGAAGTTCGCTGGCATCGACTGCTTCGACATCGAGATCGACGAGCGCGATCCGGAGAAGCTGGTGGACATCATCGCCGCGCTCGAGCCGACGTTCGGCGCCATCAACCTCGAAGACATCAAGGCACCCGAGTGCTTCGTCGTCGAGCGGGCGCTGCGCAAGCGCATGAAGATCCCGGTGTTCCACGACGACCAGCACGGCACCGCCATTACCGTGGCCGCTGCGATCGTGAATGGCTTGCGGGTCGTCAAGAAAGACATCCACACCGTGAAGCTGGTGGCCTCAGGGGCCGGAGCGGCCGCGCTCGCCTGCCTCGATCTCCTCGTGCGCATGGGGCTGCCGCTCGCGAACATCATCGTCACCGACATCAAGGGCGTGGTGTACAAGGGCCGGCGCGAGGAAATGGATCCCGACAAGGAGCGCTACGCCACGGAGACGCGCGCCCGCATGCTGGACGAGGTGATGGCCGGGGCCGACGTGTTCCTCGGCCTGTCCGCGGGCGGCGTGCTGAAGCCTGCGATGGTGAAGAAAATGGCCGAGCGACCGCTGATTCTCGCGCTCGCCAATCCGAACCCCGAGATCGACCCGCTGGCGGCGAAGGAGGCGAGGCCGGACTGTGTGATCGCCACCGGGCGCTCGGATTTCCCCAACCAGGTAAACAACGTTCTGTGCTTCCCGTTCATCTTCCGCGGCGCGCTCGACGTCGGCGCCACCACGATCAACACCGAGATGGAGCTCGCCGCGGTCAAGGCAATCGCCGAGCTCGCGCAGGCCGAGACTTCAGAGCAGGTCGCGCTCGCCTATGGCATCGACACCATTAGCTTCGGCCCGGAATACATCATCCCCAAGCCGTTCGACCCGCGGCTCATCGCCCGCGTCGCGCCGGCGGTGGCGCAGGCGGCCATAGAGTCGGGGGTGGCGACCCGCCCGTTGGAAAGCCTTGAGGCGTACCGCGAGTCGCTCAGCCGCATCGTCTACCACTCGGGCGTCATCATGCAGCCGCTGTTCACTGCGGCGAAGAAGCAGCCGCGCCGCGTGGTGTACGCCGAGGGCGAGGACGAGCGCGTGCTGCGCGCCGCGCAGATCGTGGTCGACGAGGGGCTTGCGCGCCCAACCCTGATCGGCCGACCGCAGGTGATCGAGCAGCGCCTCGAGCGGCTCGGCTTGCGCGTGCGTCCCGGCCACGAGTTCCAGCTTATCAACCCCGAGTCGGATCCGCGCTACCGCGAGTACTGGACCACCTATCAGCAGCTGAGCGAGAGAAGAGGGGTGACCCCCGCCTATGCGCGCGTCGAGATGCGGCGGCACAACACGCTGATCGGCGCGATGCTGATGCACAAGGGCGAGGCCGACGGCATGCTCTGCGGCACCTTTGGCATGCACGCCGAGCACCTGCGCTACGTCGACCAGGTGATCGGGCTGCGCGCCGGCGTGCGGCGCTACGCGGCGATGAACGCGCTTATGCTGGCCGAGACCAACGTGTTCATCTGCGACACCTATGTGGCCGAGGATCCCGACGCCGAGCATATTTCCGAGATGACGCTGCTCGCCGCCGAGGAAGTCCGGCGCTTCGGCATCACACCGAAGGTCGCCCTGCTGTCGGCGTCCAATTTCGGCTCGGCGCAGATCGCCTCCTCGCGCAAGATGCAGCGCGCGCTCGAGCTGATCCGGCGCTTCGCCCCCGAGCTCGAGATCGACGGTGAGATGCACGGCGACGCCGCGCTGTCCGAGGAAATCCGCCTGCGGGTGTTTCCGCGCACTCGGCTGCGCGGCCCGGCGAACCTGCTCGTAATGCCGACCCTCGACGCCGCGAACATCGCCTTCAACCTGCTCAAGACCGCCGCCGGCGGCGGAGTGACCGTCGGCCCGATGCTGCTCGGCACGGCGCGGCCGGTGCACATCCTGACGCCGTCGGCCAGCGTGCGCCGCATTGTCAACATGACGGCGCTGGTGGTCGCGGACGTGAACGCGCCGCGCGGCCAGGAGCAAAATCTCTTCTAAACGGGCCTGCCGCCTGGACAGCGCCGCCAACGTCGCTGCGTTTCCCGCCGAACGGGTGCGAGCGCGCGCGGGCCTGGTGCTCACCGGCGGCGGGGCGCGAGCGGCCTACCAGGTCGGCGTGGTGAAGGCGGTGCGCGACATCCTCGGCAATCCGGCTCGGAGCCCCTTTCCGATCCTGTGCGGCACCTCGGCCGGTGCCATCAACGTCGCCACGCTCGCGGTGTTCGCCGACGACTTCTCGCGCGGCGTCGCCAACCTGCTCGAAGTCTGGGAACGCATGCGCTGCGAGCACATCTACCGCACCGATGCGTGGAACATCATGCGCGCCGGGGCGCGCTGGCTCGCGGCCATGATGCTGCTCTCGCGTCACAATCCGATCTCGCTGCTCGACAACGCCCCGCTGCGCTCGATGCTGGAGAAGAGCCTCAGCTTCGAGCGCATCCAGGTCCACATCGACTCGGGTGCCCTTTACGCGGTGTGCGTCACCGCGTCGGGCTACACCTCGGGCCAGAGCGTCTCCTTCTTCCAGGGCGCAAGCGGACTGCGGGGCTGGGAGCGCAAACAACGCATCGGCGCTGCGGTCGGCATGAAGCTCGACTACCTGCTCGCGTCGGCCGCGCTGCCGTTCATCTTTCCGGCGGTCAAGGTTCACCGCGAGTACTTCGGCGATGGCTCGATGCGCCAGATCGCGCCAGTCAGCCCCGCCCTGCACCTCGGCGCCGACCGGGTGCTCATCGTCGGCACCGGGCGGCAGACGATAGAGGAGGCCCGCGCGCGCTCCAACACCTATCCATCGCTCGCCCAGGTCGCGGGCCATGCGCTCAACAGCATCTTTCTCGACACGCTTATGGTCGACATCGAGCGCCTGGAGCGCATCAACCGCACGGTGAAGCTCATCCCGCCCGAGCGCCTGGCCGAGTCCAACATCCATCTGCGCGCCGTCAAGGTGCTTTTCATTACCCCGTCGCAGCCGCTCGAGCGCATCGCCTCGCGCTTTATCCACGAGCTGCCGCGCACCGTGCGCTTCGTGCTGCGGCCGACCGGAGCGCTCAACCGCGCGGGCTCGAACCTCGCGAGCTACCTGCTTTTCGAGGCGCCGTTCTGCCGCGCGCTCATCGAGCTCGGCTACCGCGACACCATGGTCCGCGAAGCCGAGGTGCGCGAATTTTTCGGACTGGAAGAGAGCCGCGCCCATGCCTGAAGACAACCCGCCGCAGGATCCCTTCGAGATGTTCCGCCGCCTTTGGGGGCCGCTCGGCGTGCCGATCCCGGGGATGGCAGTCCCGACCTTCGATCCGCAGGAAGTGGAGAAACGCATCGCGGAGCTCCGGTCGGTCGAAGCCTGGCTCACCATGAATCTCAATATGCTCAAGTTCTCGATCCAGGGCCTCGAGCTGCAGCGCGCCGCGCTGCAGGCGATGAGGGACGTAACTCAGCCGAGGGAAGAACCGAAGCCGGAGGAATGAGCTTCATCCGGGGCGCGCGCTCGGCGATCCGGCGCTGGTAGGATTCTTCTCCAACGGCGATATTCGCCCGACTAACGAGGAGACGAGAAATGGCGAAGGCAGTTCGGTATCACAAGCAAGGCGGGCCCGAGGTGCTGCAGCTGGAAGAGGTGCCGGTGGGCGACCCGGGTCCCGGCCAGGCGCGCGTGCGCCACAAAGCGATCGGGGTGAATTTCGTCGACACCTACCAGCGCTCCGGGCTGTATCCGATGCAGGTGCCCGCGACGGCGGGCAACGAGGGCGCCGGGGCGGTGGAGGCGGTCGGAGCAGGGGTGACTACGGTGAAGCCGGGCGACCGCGTCACCTACACCGGCCTGCCAGGCTCGTACTGCGATGTGCGCCTCGTGCCCGCCGAGCGGCTTGTCAAGCTGCCCGAAGGCGTGAGCGAGGAGACCGCCGCGTCCATGACCCTCAAAGGCATGACGGTTCAATACCTCATCCATCGCACCTACGCGGTCAAGCCGGGGGACATGGTGCTCTGGCATGCGGCCGCGGGCGGGGTTGGCCTGATCGCCGGCCAGTGGCTCAAGGCGATCGGGGCGGTCAGCATCGGCACGGTGGGCTCGGAAGAAAAGGCCGCGCTTGCCAAGGCCCACGGCTGGCAGCACGTGATCAACTACAGCGAGGAGAACTTCGTCGAGAAGGTGAAGGCGCTCACCGGCGGCAAGGGTGTGCCGGTGGTGTACGACTCGGTCGGCAAGACCACTTGGGAAGGATCGCTCGACTGCCTGCGGCCGCGCGGCCTGATGGTGTCGTTCGGCAACGCCTCCGGGCCCGTGCCGCCGGTGAATCTCGCGATCCTCTCGACGAAAGGGTCGCTCTACGTCACCCGGCCGACGCTTGCGACCTACATCGCCTCAAGAGCCGAGCTCGAGGAGACGGCGAGCTCGCTTTTCAACGTGGTCAAGTCCGGCAAAGTGAAGATCGAGACCACGAAGCGCTACAAGCTCGCCGACGCGGCGCAGGCGCACCGCGACCTCGAGGGCCGCAAGACGACCGGCTCGGTTGTCCTCGTGCTCTAGATACCGAGAATCTTCTTGGCTTTGCCGAGAGTCTGCATCGACTCCGTGTGCTTGCCGGCCTTGTGAAGCTGCTCGCCTTCGGCGCGCAGCTTCTTCACTTCCGCCATCTGCTTGTCGTCCAGCTTGGCCTTCGGCAGCGCCGCGTCTATGGCCTTCCATTCGTTGGGACAGTTGTTGGCGAGGATGGATGACGAAGCAAGGATCAGGGCGGCGAAAAGAGCGATGCGCTTCAGTTGCATGTTTCCTCCTTTGTGGACGTTGAAACAGCTACGGCGGGGCCAATATTCCGGATGCGCCGCGCATGCGGCTTGACATCTCCGAGCTGCGCCGGCGCCTCGCCAGCCGCAGCCCGCCCGAGTTCTCGGTCTACGGCGACGATGGCGCGGGGCGCGGGGGAACGACTGCGGCCGCAGTCCTCATTCCGGTCGTGGCCCACCCCGGCGAGCTTACCGTATTGTTCACCCGGCGCACGCAGCACCTCAAGAGCCATTCCGGGCAGGTAAGCTTCCCGGGCGGGCGCGTCGAGCCGGGCGATGCCAGCGTCGAGTTCACGGCGCTGCGGGAAGCGAAGGAGGAAATCGGCCTTGCCGCAGACCGAGTCGAGATCCTCGGGCGCCTGCCGGACTACCACACCCGCACCGGGTTCCGCGTCGCGCCGGTGATCGGCCTGGTCGCGCCGCCGCTCGCGCTGGCGCCCGATCCGCGCGAGGTCGAGACGGTCTTCGAGGTGCCGCTTGCCTTCCTGCTTGACGAGCGTAACCGCGAGCGCCGCACGCGCGAGTTCCACGGGCTGAACGTCGGCTTCTACGTGTACGAGTACCAGGGCCATGTCATCTGGGGCGCCACGGCCGGGATGTTGGTCAACCTGCATAAAATGCTCCAATGAGCGTCCTTGCCATCATTGCCGCTCTGGTGATCGAGCAGTGGCGGCCGCTCGGCGAAAGACAGGGCGTTCAGGGCTCGCTCGCCGCGTGGGCCCTCTGGCTCGAGCGTTCTTTCAACGGCGGCGAGCGCCAGCACGGCTTGACCGCATGGCTGGTCGGAATCGTGCCGCCGGTTGCGCTCGCGCTCGTTGTGCACCTAGTGCTCTCGGCGGTTGGCTGGCCGCTCGCGCTCATCCTTGATATCGCGGTGCTCTATCTGACGCTCGGGTTCAGGCAATTCAGCCACTATTTCACCGATATCCAGGTCGCCATCAAGGCGGCAGACGTGGACCGCGCGCGCGCGCTGCTCGAAGAGTGGCGCGGCGCCTCGGGCGTGGTACGCACCCGCGAGGAGGTGGTGCGCCTGTCGATCGAGGAGGCGCTCGTGGCCGCCCACCGGCATGTGTTCGGGGTGCTGCTCTGGTACCTCATCTTGCCCGGTCCGAGCGGCGCGCTTCTATACCGCCTGGCCGCCTACCTCGCTGCGCGCTGGCGCCATATGGGCGCGTTCGGTGACTTCGCCGGGCGGGCGTTCCACGTTCTCGAATGGCCCGCAGTGCGGCTCACAGCGACGGCGTTCGCCCTGGTCGGCGACTTCGAGAACACCGTCTACTGCTGGCGCACGCAGGCGCGCACCTGGCCCGACCCCGACGCGGGCGTGCTGCTCGCCGCGGGCGCGGGCGCGATGGGCGTGCGGCTCGGCATGCCGGTGCAGGAGGTGGATGGCGTGCAGCCGCGGCCCGAGCTCGGCGTCGGCGAGGAAGCGGATGGCCCGTTCCTCGACACCACCGTCGGCATGCTGTGGCGGGCGCTCGTGCTCTGGGTGGCCGTGCTCGTCGGCGTCGCGCTGGTCGCCCACGGCTCGCGCCTCTGGGCTTGAGAGCGGCGCTTCTCGCGGCGGGCGGCATTGTGGTTCTCGCGGCGCTGGTCGTCTCCGGAATCAAGCCCTACGACCGGGCGACCTGGTGGATGGAAGTCGCGCCGGTACTGATTGCCGCGCCCGTCCTTGCGGTCACCTACCGTCATTTCCCGCTCACCACGCTTCTCTACTGTCTTATCGTCATTCATGCGCTGGTGCTAATACTCGGCGGCGCGTACACCTACGCGCGTGTGCCGCTCGGCTTCTGGCTGCAGGACTGGTTCGGCTTCGAGCGCAATCCCTACGACCGCATCGGCCATTTCATGCAAGGCTTTGTCCCGGCGATCCTCGCGCGCGAGATCCTGCTTCGCACGCACTCCGTGAGGACGAAGAAGATGGCCGCGTTTCTCTCGGCGTGCGTTGCGCTCGCCTTCAGTGCCTTGTACGAGCTGATCGAATGGTGGGCGGCGCTCGCGCTCGGGCAGGGGGCGCACGAGTTCCTCGGCACTCAGGGCGATCCTTGGGACACGCAGGCCGACATGTTCCTCGCGCTCATCGGCGCGGCGGTTGCCCTTGTCACATTGTCGCGCCCGCACGATCGCCAGATGTCGGGGTACATTCGACATGACGCCCGGTAGGCACTTCAGGTTCGGACTGCTTACGGCACTGACGTTTGCCGCCATCGCCGTGTCGGTCCCTGCCGAAGCCGAGGCACCCGCGAAGCTCAGCCGCGTCGGCCTGCTCGACGTCGTGGCGCCGAACGATAGCCGGCGGATGCTTTGGGAGAGCTTTCGCCGTCGACTGCGCGAGCTTGGGTACCGCGAAGGCGAGCACGTCGTCTTCGAGTTCCGCTCGGCGCACGGGCGGACGGAGAAACTTGGCGCCGCCGCGGCGGAATTGGCGGCACTGAAGGTGGACGTGATCGTCGCGGCCAGCACGCCGGGAGTCCTGGCGGCTAGGCGCTCGGCTCCTTCCATTCCGATCGTGATGACGAATACCTCGGATCCGGTGGGGACGGGGCTGGTCGCGAGCCTCGCGCACCCGGGCGGCAACGTGACCGGGCTCACGACGCTGTCCAACGAGTTGAGCGTCAAGCGCCTCGAGCTGCTAAGAGAGTTGATCCCAGACCTGTCCCGCGTCGGGGTGCTGGCGGACGCGACCAATCCCGCCGCAGCCATTGCGGTCCGCGACACCCAGGGTGCCGCCGGCCCCCTTCGCATGCAAATACTGTCGTTCGAGGTGCGCTCGCGCGCCGACATTGACGGCGCCTTCACAGCGGCGATCAAGGAGCAGACCCAGGCGCTGATCGTCTTTCCGGGTCCGTTGCTGTTCGGTGAAATGAAGCCGCTCGTCGCGCTGGCCGCCAGGCACGGCCTGCCGGTGATGTACGCCCAGCGCGAATACGTCGACGCGGGCGGCCTAGCGGCCTATGGGGCGAGCCTCTCGGACAATTTTGCGCGTGCCGCCGTCTTCGTGGACAAGATCCTGCGCGGCGTCAAGCCGGCCGACCTGCCGGTCGAGCAGCCCACGAGGTTCGAGTTCGTGATAAATCTGCGCGCCGCGAAAACGCTCGGCCTGACGGTTACGCCATCGCTGTTGTTGCGCGCGGATAGCGTGATCCGGTAGCGGCGCTTTTCATGCGTTGCGGTAGCTTCCGCATTTCCAGCATTGCGTAAACTGCGCGGCCAGCTTCTCGCCGCAAGCGCACGTCCAATCTGGACCGGAAACCTGTCTTTGAAGAATCGCCGTGGCGCGGAGCTCATCCCCGTCGTCGAGGACCCATAGCTCGGCTTGGCATTCGGCCGGCGGCAGCTCGCCCATCGCGGAGGAAAGAAATGCGTTCCTGACGAGGGTCTTGATGCCCTCGTTGTTAAGCAAATTCTGCGCGTGATAGACCGCGGTCTGGTTGTACGAGCTGAAGACTCTTTTCAAAGCTCGAGCAGCGCGTCGGCCTTGGCCGCGCAGATGAAGTCGTTCTCCGACAGCCCGCCGATCGCGTGCGTCCAGTACTCGACGCGGCACTTGT
>DASTPE010000039.1:0-14239 GCA_035762345.1 Burkholderiales bacterium | reverse complement strand
CGGGCGCGCGCTCACGCTGTTCACCTTCGCCAGCCGGCCCGGCGCCGTCGGCGCGCGCCAGATCTACCTCGCGCAGCTCCTCGCGCCTGCGATGCACGCGGCGTGGGTGCGCACGCAGCTCCAGCGCACGGCAAGCGCGGTAGAGAAGGCTTCAGGCCACGGCGCGCTCACGGTGCGCGAGCAGGACATCCTGAAGTGGATCTACCTCGGCAAGTCGAACTTCGAGATCGGCGCGATCCTCAAGATCAGCCCGCACACGGTGAAGAACCACGTGCAGAAGATCCTGCGCAAGCTGAACGTCGTGAACCGCACGCAGGCGATCGGCGAGGCGCTGGGACTTCGGATCCTGATTCCGTAGGCTGCTGTCTTTCTTGGAGCGGCAGAAACCGGGTGCTCTACGTGCGTGATCCGGCCTCGGGAAGGACGGCCGCACTTTCTCCAGCGTATCGATCAAGCGCTCGCTCCACGCGCCGCCTGGACGACGCCGGCCGCGAGTCGCCGGGCGGGTTCGTTCACAATTCGCCCATCATCAGGATCAAGCGACGAAGATCGGAAACCCGATATGGGTGAAGCCGGTTTGCCTTCTCCCTAACACTTTTCCCTACCAGCGCTCATAGCCTTTGGCGGAGCTTTGGACGTCGAACACGCGGCCCTTCTTCGGATCGGCCGGCGGCACCGCGACCCATGACGCATTGGTCTGCGTGAAGGGGTCTTTCGGGATCGCGCGCAGGTAATGCTTGGCGACGAGCTCCTCCAGCGTATCGGGATAGCGCCCGGCGTCGGCGTAGTGCTTGTCGAGTGCGTCACGCATCAGCGCCAGGTTCTCCTGCAGCACCGCCTCCTCGGCGCGCTTGGTGCGCCCCACGTAGTCGGCCACGACCACCGCGAGCAGGAGCGCGAAGACCGCGAGCACGACCATGAACTCCACCAGCGTGAACCCTGGTTGGTGTTTCATGCCTAACCATTTCCGGTAAGGGACCTTGCTCAGGCCCACTTCTTCGTCGCTGCGCGAATCGACCGTTGTAGACATCCTTCCCCGGGCTGCGGCGATGCACGACCCATGCCACAGAACCCCCTCGTGCGAAATCAACGGGTTAACTACCAAACGTAGGACGAAACGCTACAGAATGTAGCGTCCCGACGACAAAGCCTTCGATCAGAAAGCCAACTAGCTGTTTCCGAACCGGATCGGGCGTCGTCAGGCCGCGACTGCGTGCAGCGCGGGGCGAAAAGCGCGCAGCAAAAGCGCGGCTGCGCTGGCGGTCTTGTCGGTGGAAACCTACACGCGTGTCAAATGCTTGCTACGTCGAAAAAATTTCGCCCGGTGGGCTTTGAATGAAGATGGTCAAGAGCGCACCGCGTGCATATACTTTTTCGGCCACCGCAGGCTAGCGGCAGGGAGACTACATGCGAATCCTTATTGCAGATGATCACCCGATCGTGCGGCACGGCCTGAAGCAGATGCTCGCGAGCGATCCGTCGGCGACTGTTGTAGGCGAAGCGACGAACGGTGACGAAGCGCTCGAGATGGCGCGCAAGCTCGAATGGGACATGGCGATCTTCGACTTCACCATGCCGGGCCGCAGCGGGCTCGATCTTCTCGGCGACATGAAGAAGGAGTTCCCCGGCCGTCCGGTGCTGATCCTGTCCATGCACTCTGAAGACGTTCACGGCAGCCGCGTGCTTCGCGGCGGCGCGGCCGGCTACATCACGAAGGACAGCGCGCCACAGGAGCTCGCCACAGCGGTGCGCAAGGTCGCGAACGGCGGCAAGTACGTCTCGGCCTCGCTCGCAGAAATCCTCGCCTCGGAATGCTCGAGCGATCCGCAAAAGGCGCTGCACGAGAAGCTCTCCGACCGCGAGTACCGCGTCATGTGGCTGCTCGCCACTGGAAAGCAGATCAGCGAGATCGCGAAGGAGATGGGACTCTCGCCCTCGACAGTCAGCACCTATCGCACGCGCATTCTGCGCAAGCTCGGCCTCACCAGCAACGCGGCGCTCGTGCACTACGCAGTGCGGCACCAGCTGGTCGGGTGAACGACCTCGCGCACACGGCTTCACTGGAATCCGAGCCCCAGGCGGAGGCGGTCGACAAGGCGAAGATCCTGCTCGTCGACGACGAGCCGAAGAGCCTGTTCGCGCTGCAGGAGCTGCTCTCCGCCCTCGGCCAGAATTTGATGGTGGCGCAGTCGGGCGAGGAAGCCCTGCGCCTCGCGCTGCGCAACGACTTCGCGGTGATTCTCCTCGACGTGCGCATGCCGGGGATTGATGGCTTCGAGACCGCGCGCCTGATCCGAGCACGCGCGCGCTCGAAGTCGACGCCGGTCATCTTCCTCACGGCGGCCGCCGACGAGATGACGTCGATGTTCCGGGGCTACGAGGTGGGCGCGGTCGACTACCTGATGAAGCCGGTAATCCCGGACGTGCTGAGGTCCAAAGTGGGAGTGTTCGTAGAGCTTTTCCGCAAGAGCGAGCGGCTGCGCGACTCGGAGGACAAGCTGCGGCGCCTAGCGGCTCACCTGATCAGCATCCGCGAAGAGGAACGCGGCCATATCGCGCGCGAGATCCACGACGAGCTCGGCCAGGTGCTGACCGGGCTAAAGATGGAGGTGAGCTGGCTCGCCAAGCGGCTGAAGGAGAAGCCGCTCATCGACAAGACAGACTCGATGTGCGCGCTGATCGACTCGACTGTGCAGACGGTGCGCAAGATCGCAACCGGGCTCCGCCCGGAGATGCTGGACGACATGGGCCTGGTGGCCGCGGTCGCTTGGCAGGCGAAAGAATTCCAGAAACGCACCGGGATCCGCTGTCGCACAAGCGTGCCGCCCGAGACGAAGCTCGACATCGACGTCTCGACTACGATGTTCCGCATCTTCCAGGAGATCCTGACCAACGTGGCGCGCCACTCGCGCGCCACGCGCGTCGACATCGAGCTTGCGATCCGTGAGTCGGTGGTCTCGCTCGAGGTCGCCGACAACGGCATCGGTATCCCGGACAGCGAGCTCACCGCCAGGAAGTCTCTCGGCTTACTCGGCATGCAGGAGCGGGCACTGCTCTTCGCTGGCGATGTTTCCATCACGGGCTCGCCGGGCCATGGCACGCGCGTGTCGGTCTCCATTCCCTTGAGGAAACCGCAATGAAAGTGCTGATCGCCGACGACCATCCGGTCGTGCGCCAAGGCCTGCGCCAGATGCTCGCGGTCGAGTCGGACCTGACGGTGGTCGGTGAAGCGCGCAACGGCCAGGAAGTCGTCGAGCTCTCGCGCCGGGTGCCCTGGGAGGTCGCGGTACTCGACTACAACATGCCGGGCAAGAACGGCCTGGAGCTCATCAAGGAGCTTCGCCAGCGCTATCCCGGCAGGGCAGTGCTGGTGTTGTCGATGTATCCGGAGGATCGCTACGCGGTGCGCGCGCTGAAGGCAGGCGCGGCGGGCTACCTCACCAAGGAAAGCGCTCCCGAGGAGCTCGTGAGCGCGATCCGCAAGGTCGCCGGCGGCGGGCGCTACGTCACGCCTACGCTGGGCGAGAAACTCGCGCTCGAGCTCGAAGACAATCGCGGCAAGCCGCTGCACGAGACGCTCTCGGACCGCGAGTACCAAGTGATGTGGATGATCGCTTCCGGCAAGACCGTGAGGCAAATCGCCGACGAGCTTTTCCTGTCACCGAACACCGTTAGCACGCATCGCACGCGCATCCTCCGCAAGATGAATATGAAGTCGAACGCGGAGCTGATGCACTACGCCATCGCACACCACCTCGTCGATTAAAAAGGCGTCAGGACCTTTTCAGAAAAAAGGTTCTGACCTTTCTTTCTTGTAGTAGAAGCACTACAGCAGTGCGGGGGATCCGGCGATACCCCCTGTGCGCGATCCTTCCTACGATCCTAGTGTTTTTCTTAGCCAGAACAACGCTATGGACTCCATCCAGGCAGGACTGCAGATGATGCTCGACCGGGGCGAGCTGTTGAAGGCGCTGCGGGCGTTCAAGCGAGGTGATTTTTCGGTGCGCATGCCGCTCAACCTGACCGGCATCGACGGAGAAATCGCGCACACGTTCAACGACGTGGTCGAGCTCGAGGAGGCGAGGGCATCGGAGATCGCGCGCGTCGCCGCGCTGGTGGGCAAGGAAGGCCAGATCACGGCGCGCATGGGCGTACCCGGCGCCTCGGGCGGGTGGTGCGAGGTGTTCGATGCGATGAACGAGCTGATCAACGACATGGCGTACCCGATGACCGAGGTGGCGCGCGTGATCGGCTCGGTGGCAAAGGGGGATCTCTCGGCGACGATGGTGCTGGACGCCGGCGGCCGCCCGCTGCGCGGCGAGGCGCTGCGTCTCGGAACGGTGGTCAACACGATGGTGGGGCAGCTAAACGCGTTCGCCTCGGAAGTTTCGCGCGTCGCGCGCGAGGTGGGGACCGAGGGCAAGCTCGGCGGCCAGGCGCAGGTGCGCGGCGTCGCCGGCGTGTGGAAGGACCTCACCGACAACGTGAACTCGATGGCTGCCAACCTCACCGGCCAGGTGAGGAACATCGCCGAGGTCACCACCGCGGTCGCACGCGGCGACCTTTCAAGGAAGATCACGGTGGAAGTGAGAGGCGAGATCCTCGAGCTCAAGAATACGATCAACACCATGGTGGACCAGTTGAACGCCTTCGCCTCCGAGGTATCGCGCGTCGCGCGCGAGGTGGGGACGATGGGCAAGCTCGGCGGCCAGGCGCAGATGACGGGCGTCGACGGCGTGTGGAAGGATCTCACCGACAACGTGAACTCGATGGCTGCCAATCTGACCGGACAGGTGAGAAACATCGCCGAGGTCACCACCGCGGTGGCGCGGGGCGATCTGTCACGGAAGATCAGCGTGGAGGTGAGAGGCGAGCTGCTTGAGCTGAAGAACACGATCAACACTATGGTCGACCAGCTGAATGCGTTCGCCTCGGAGGTGTCGCGCGTTGCGCGCGAGGTGGGGACGGACGGCAAGCTCGGCGGCCAGGCGGATGTCGCGGGCGTCGGCGGCGTGTGGAAGGACCTGACCGACAACGTGAACTCGATGGCCGCCAACCTCACGAGCCAGGTGCGCAGTGTCGCGAGCGTGGTGACCGCGGTGGCGCAAGGCGATCTGCGCCGAAAACTCACCGTCGAGGCGAAGGGCGAGATTGCCACGCTCGCCGACACCATCAACGGGATGATCGACACGCTCGCGGTCTTCGCCGACCAGGTGACCAACGTGGCGCGCGAGGTAGGTACCGAAGGCAAGCTCGGCGGGCAAGCTCGAGTTCCGGGCGCCGCGGGCACCTGGCGCGGGCTGATCGAGAACGTGAACCGACTGGCAGCGAACCTCACCAATCAGGTGCGCGCGATCGCGGAGGTATCGACTGCGGTGACCAAGGGCGACCTCACGCGTTCCATCACCGTGGAGGCGCTGGGCGAGGTGGCCTCGTTGAAGGACAACATCAACGAGATGATCCACAACCTCAAGGACACCACGCGCAAGAGTACCGAGCAGGACTGGCTGAAGACGCATCTTGCACGCTTCACGCGCATGCTGCAGGGTCATCGCGACCTGGTCACTGTTTCTCGACTAATCTTGTCTGAATTGACTCCTCTGGTTAACGCGCAACAGGCTGCCTTCTACGTCGCCGATCACAGGAGCGGCGACTCGCAGCTCGAGCTCCTCGCCGGCTATGCGCAGCGCCAGGCAAAGACGCTGCCGCGCAAGATCGCGTTCGGCGAGGGCCTGGTCGGCCAGTGCGCGTTCGAGAAGAAGCGCATCCTCCTGACCGCGGCGCCCGGCGACTACATCCGCATCGGCTCCGCGCTCGGCTCGGGGGCGCCGGCGTCGGTCATCATCCTGCCGGTCCTGTTCGAGGGCCAGGTGAAGGCGGTGATCGAGCTCGCCTCGTTCTCCAAGTTCAGCGAGATCCACCAGACCTTCCTCGACCAGCTCACCGAGTCGATCGGTGTCGTGCTGCACACGATCGCGGCCAACATGCAGACCGAGTATCTTCTGCACCAGTCGCAGTCGCTCACCGCCGAGCTGCAGAGCCAGCAGGAGGAGCTGAAGAAGACCAATGACCGCCTCGAGCAGCAGGCGCTGAACCTGCAGAAGTCCGAGGCGCTTCTCAAGTCGAAGCAGGAGGAGCTGCGCTCGGCGAACGAGCAGCTGCAGGAGAAGGCGCGCCAGCTGTCGGAGCAGATGCGCCAGGTGGAGGTCAAGAACCGCGAGATCGAGCAGGCGCGCGCGGCGCTCGAGGAAAAGGCCGAGCAGCTCTCGCTCTCGTCGCGCTACAAGTCCGAGTTCCTCGCCAACATGTCGCACGAGTTGAGGACGCCGCTCAACAGCCTTCTCATCCTGGCGCGGCTGCTCGCCGACAACGCCGGCGGCAACCTCACGCCGAAGCAGGTGGAATTCGCGCGCACCATCCATTCCTCGGGCGCCGAGCTGCTCTCGCTGATCAACGACATCCTCGACCTCGCGAAGATCGAGTCGGGCACGGTGACCCTCAACATCGACGCCGAGCGCTTCGCCGACATCGCCGACTCGGTGGAGCGCACTTTCCGCCAGGTGGCGACGGACAAGAGCCTCGAGTTCCACATCATGCTCGACCAGCATCTGCCGGAGGCGATCCAGACCGACGGCAAGCGGCTGCAGCAGATTCTCGCCAACCTGCTGTCCAACGCGTTCAAGTTCACGGCAACGGGCGAGGTGCGTTTGCGCGTCGAGCAAGTGAGCTCCGGATGGAGCATGGGCCACCCGGTGCTCGACCGAGGCGGCCCGGTGCTCGCGTTTTTCGTGTCCGACACCGGCATCGGCATCCCGTCGAGCAAGCAGCGGCTCATCTTCGAGGCGTTCCAGCAGGCCGACGGCTCCACCAGCCGCGAGTACGGCGGGACCGGCCTCGGGCTCTCGATCAGCCGTGAGCTCGCGCGCCTGCTCGGCGGCGAGATCCGCGTGGCGAGCAAGCCGGGGGTGGGCAGCACGTTCACGCTATACCTGCCCGCCGAGCACTACATCTCCGGTGAGGCCCGGCAAACAAGCGAAGACAAGGGGGCGGCGACGGAAAAGCTTCCCGCCAGCGTTCGCGACGAAGAATGCGCCGCCATGGTGCCCGAGGCCGGCCAGGTCCTCGCCGGTCGCAAGGCCCTTGTGGTCGACGACGACATCCGCAACGTGTTTGCCATGACGAGCGCGCTCGAGATGCAGGGCATGATGGTGTTGCACGCCGACAGCGGCCGTGAGGCGGTTGACACGCTCAAGCGCGAAGGAAACGTCGACTTCGTGCTGATGGACGTGATGATGCCGGGTTTCGACGGCCTCGACACCATCCGCATGGTGCGCGCGCTCGAGGGCTATGGTGCGGTGCCGATCATCGCGGTGACCGCCAAGGCGATGCACGGCGACCGCGAGAAGTGCCTCGATGCCGGCGCGAACGAGTACCTGGCCAAGCCGGTGAACGTCGACGTGCTGCTCGCCACCCTCGCGAGCGCAGTGCAAGCCCGGCCCGACTGAGCCGCGGAGGCGGGCACTTGACGCGCGAGTTCGACTCTCTGCTGGACGCGCTCGCCGGGCTCGCCGCCGCGAACATCGTGCTGATCGAGACCCTGCACGAGCAGCACGTGGTGGACAAGACGCACTTCGCGCATGCTTTCGCGCGCGCGCTCGACACGCTGGCGCCCGAGCACCGCGGCGGGATGATCGAGCACGTGCTTTCCAACATGCGCGACCGCTGCATGAACCTGCCTGCGGGCGCGGCCTCGGATGCACGCCAGTGGCTGCGGCAGCTGCTCGATCAATGAAGTTCTCGATCGAGCTGCGCGAGGGCTACCTGCACGCCACCGTGTACAACCGTGATACCGCGGACGAAATGCGCGAGTTTCTGCTCGCTGTGCACGCCGCGTGTCGCAAGCACGGGTCGTGCAAGATCCTGCTCGCGCTGCGGCGCTCGCGCGCGATGTTCAAGCCGGAGGACTACGGTTTGTCGGCCGAGAACCGCGGCTACGCGAACGATCTCGTGACCCCCGCGTGCCAGATCGCCCTGGTCGGCGACACTGACGAGGTGAACAGCGCGAACGAGTACATCGAGCTCGTTGCGCGCCAGCAGGGCATGAACGCGCGCGCGTTCCGTGACGAGGGGGCGGCGCGGCGCTGGCTGGGCGAGACGGGTTTCCGTCGGGCGCGCCGCTACCGCTTCACGCGCATCGTGATCTCGGGCGCGCCGGAAGAAGCCGGCGTGTACGCGCTGTGGGACGCCGACGAGCTCGTCTATTACGGCCGTGCAGACGGGAGGAACCAGGGCGGCGGCAGCACCATCCGTTCACGATTACTCGCGCACTACTACGAGGGCCGCAAACGGCCGACGCACTATAGCTGGGAGGTGTGCACCGACCCGACGGCGCGCGAGGCCGAGCTGCTCGAAGAGCACGCGCGTGCATTCGGCCGGCCGCCGCGCGAGAACGAGGCGGCGTAGCCGCCGCTCAGGGGACTTCCTTCAGCCAGGAAGGCCGGCGGAACTCACCGACCAGCGTTCCGGCCGCAGCTTCCCTGCCTTCGGTGTCGAAGATGATCTCGCGGTTTCCGAAGGGCAGCGCACCGCCTGCAATCACCAGCCGAGTCCTGCCGTTCTGACATTCGAACTGAAGGATCAGCCCGCTCGGCGCGTCCTCGACGATCTGCTCCTTGATCGAACACGTGTTTGCGTTGGGTTTTATCGGCATGCCGTATCTGGAGCAAAGCCCATACCAGCGATCTGTAGCACATCGGCGACAGCTGTCGCATTGCAGCACCAAAACCGGCGTACTATTTGCGGGCAATCGCGGGAGCACGCCAATGTCGATCAAGTCCCAGAGCCTGCCGTTCACGCCGTCGCTGATCGAAGCGGCGCCCGACACCGTGGGCGTGTTCGCGCTCTGGCAGAACGGCGGCGTCATCTATCTCGGCAAGGCCTGCGCCGGATCGGCGACGATCCGCAAGGCGCTCGCGGGGCAGTTCTATGCGCGACAATGGAGCTCGAAAGGAAGCCTGCGCTGCAGCTGGGAAGTCGCCGACGATCCCGACCGCCGGCACAGCGAGCTCTTGCGCGAGTTCGAGGCGGCGCACCATTGCGCGCCGCTTTGGAACGACCCCCAGCGCCTGCCGACTTAGGTCAAGGCTTTCTGACGCCGGCTTTCGCCTCGCTCGCGGCGTGCAGCGCGCCGCGGGCGTTCTTCAGCACCGTGATGGCCTCGCTCATGTCGCCGCGACGCATGAACAGCGACTCGTATGCGTTGCCCGAGCGCGTGCGGAACACGCGCGCGCCGCCTTCGAACATGCCGACCGCGAGCTCCTCGTCCGGGATGCGGCGGAGCTTGCCTTGCGCGTCGACGTAGCAGATGTCGGAGACGTGGCTGAGGGCGAGCGCCGTGCTGTCGAGAATTGCGCTGTAGGTTTCGTCCTTCCAGGTACGCGACGAGCCCGAGAGCTGCTGGTGCACGATCGAGGCCGCTACGTTCAACGGCACGGGCTTCGCCTGGTCGGCGACCAGCCGGATCCTCGGCGGCTTGCTGTGTTCGCGCTTTTCCAACCGATGAAGGCTGCCCCTACGGGCGAAGCGAGTCAAGTGGTTCCGCAAATGTGGGTGCTAGTGGGATCGAACCACCGGTCCTTGCGTGTAAGGGTAGGGCGAAACACCCGTTTCCCCTCTGAAAATGACACCCGTGGACCAAAAGTACCAAACTGGGTACGCAACCGGCAGCCATTTCTGCGCCGCGATGAGCGGAGCCAGGTGGAAGTGCGGCCATGCCCATGACCACGGAACCCTTCAGGCGCTCGGCCCGAATGCAGTCGGCGATGCACCGCCCCGGAAGGCCCTGCACGCTGCAGGCCAAGAAGCGTAGAGCCAACGTCCGCCAAAATTACGCACCGGCACCCGAAAGCCGCCTCGCCGCTATAGCCGCGCTAGCGTTGCTAACAGCTTACCAACAACCTATTCACAGGCTTTCTATTTCCTGGCTAACGTCTTGCGCGGCCCCCGATAGCGGCGGACATCGCCCTTTTGTTCGTCAATAATGATGTCGACGAGGCGCAGAAAAACCTCTCGCGGCAGATCTCGTTTGCCGAACCAGCCAATGAATTCCATCTCCGAGACGCCGAGGTGAAGCCTAAGCTGTTCATTACCCCCGGTAATTTCCGCCGCGCGCCGCAATGCGCGCTTGTGAATATCTTGAAGCATTTACTTCCTCCCCGGTGGCTTAGTGCAGAAGTGCTCTTGGCTTACAACTGCTCCTAGAAAGCCGCCGCAAATGATCAGTCCCGCCGAGACCGCCGGTCCGATTGTAGTCATGTCCAACATGACTGCTCCCTTGGATTGCTCGGAAGCAGTGTGAGGCTTCAATGGAGGGGGCGCTATAACGACTTACTGCGCACGAATGTGAGCAATTCACACTCCATTCTTCTGCCCAATAACCTTCTCGGTCATCTATCCGCAGGCGCGCCGGCGGTATCTGCCTTGGGGCCGCATGATCCCGTCGTCAGACGGCGGAATGAACTCGCCCCGATACCAACGTGATATGGCGATTCGCCACCAGGAGGAGGGTGCCTTTTCTTTCATACTTTCTTCACACTCATAGACTTTGCGGTGAGATAAGTTCTTTATTGGTGGGTGCTAGTGGGATCGAACCACTGGCCCCTTCCGTGTGAAGGAAGTGCTCTACCGCTGAGCTAAGCACCCGATGCGTCAGCAAAAACGATTCTAGCAAAAAGGGCGGTAAAGTTAGCCACCATGCTCTTCCGGCAGCTCTTCGATCCGCAGTCCTCCACTTACACTTATCTCCTCGCCGACCCCGCCTCGCGCGAGGCGCTGCTGATCGATCCGGTGTTCGAGCAGGCGCGCCGCGAGGCCGCGCTCATCGATGAGCTCGGACTGAAGCTCGCGTGGACGCTCGAGACCCACGTCCACGCCGACCACGTTACCGGGGCGTGGCTGCTGCGCGAGAAGCTCGGCAGCCGAATCGCCGTTTCTGCCGCCAGCAGCGCCGACGGCGCAGACAGCTATTTGAGCCCGTACGACAGGGTCGCCTTCGGCAAGCGATCTCTTGAAGCTCGGTCCACACCTGGCCACACCGCTGGCTGCACGACGTACGTGCTCGACGACCGCTCGATGGCGTTCACGGGCGATGCGCTTCTCATCCGCGGCTGCGGCCGCACCGACTTTCAGGGCGGCGACGCGCACACGCTTTTCCGCAGCGTGCGGGAGCAGATCTTCTCGCTGCCGGACCGTTGCCTGCTCTACCCGGGACACGACTACCGCGGGCTCACCGTCACCAGCGTCGGCGAGGAGAAGCTGTTCAATCCGCGCCTCGCCGAGTCGATCGGCGAGGGCGACTTCGTCGGGTACATGACGCACCTCGGCCTGCCGCATCCTAAGCAGATGGAGGTCGCGGTGCCGGCCAACCTCAAATGCGGAAAACCCCCCACGGTGACGGACGTCGACCCCGACTGGGCGCCTCTCACCTACACCTTTGCCGGTATCTGGGAAGTCCAGCCGCATTGGCTGGAAGAGCATCTGCGCGACGTGCAGATCGTCGACGTGCGCGAGCCCGACGAATTCAACGGGCCGCTCGGCCACGTTGCCGGAGCGCAGCTCATACCTTTGGGCAAATTGGCCCAGAGCCTCGAAAGGCTGTCAAAAGCCAGACCGGTCGTCACCGTCTGCCGTTCGGGCGCACGCTCGGCGCAGGCCACCGTCCTCCTCGCCAAGGCGGGCTTCGACCGGGTCGCGAACCTCTCGGGCGGGATGCTGCGCTGGCGCGCGCAGCGCTTCGCGGTGGAAGGCGGCAGCGAATAGCGATGACGGTCGCGCCGAAGGTGAGGACGCGTTTCGCGCCAAGCCCGACCGGCTACCTGCACATCGGCGGCGCGCGCACCGCGCTTTTCTCGTGGGCGTACGCGCGCCGCCATGGCGGCAGCTTTGTGCTTCGCATCGAGGACACGGACCTCGAGCGCTCGACGAGGGAATCGGTCGACGCAATCCTGAAAGGCCTCGAGTGGCTCGGCATCGACTGGGACGAGGGCCCGTTCTTCCAGATGCAGCGCCTCGCGCGTTACAAGGAAGTCGCCGAGCAGCTCGTTGCCGCGGGCCAAGCCTACTACGACTACATGACGCGCGAGGAGCTCGACCTCCTGAGAAAGCAGCAGGTCGAAAGGGGCGAAAAGCCGCGCTACGACGGCCGCTGGCGCCCCGACAGAGCCAAGGGGAAGACACCGCCGGCGGAGGTCCCGCCCGTGGTTCGCTTCAAAACGCCGGAGGAGGGCGAAGTCGCCTGGAAGGACCTTGTCAAAGGCCCGATCTCGTTTCCGAACGCCGAGCTCGACGACCTCGTGCTGCTGCGTGCCGACGGCGTGCCGACCTACAACTTCGGCGTAGTGGTCGACGACGTCGACATGGACATCACCCACGTGATCCGCGGCGATGATCACGTCAACAACACCCCGCGGCAGATCCATATCTTCGAGGCATTGAAAAGACCGCTCCCGCATTTCGCCCATGTGCCGATGATCCTGGGCGCGGACGGCGAGCGCCTCTCGAAGCGCCACGGCGCGGTGAGCGTGCTGCAATACCGCGACGAAGGTTACCTGCCGGAGGCGCTCCTCAACTACCTCGCGCGGCTCGGCTGGTCGCACGGCGACGAGGAAATCTTCTCCAAGGAGCGCTTCATCGGGTGGTTCGATTTCGAGCACGTGACGCGCTCGCCGGCGCAGTTCAACCCCGAGAAGCTCGCGTGGCTCAACCAGCAATACATCAAGGCCGCAGACAATGCCCGCCTCGCCGCGCTGGTCGAGCCGGAGCTTCGCCGGCGCGGCACGCAGCCCGGCGGCGGCCCGCCGCTCGAGCGCGTGGTAGCGCTGGTGAAGGAAAGGGCGAACTCGATTGCGCAGCTCGCCGACGAGGCGATGTTGTTCTACGCCGTCGAAGTAAAACCCGCGCTCAGCGAGTTGAGTCCGGATGCCTTGAAGGCGCTGCGCACGCTGAAGGCGCGGCTCAGCTCGGTGGCCTGGGAGCGCAGCGCAATCAGCGATACGATCAAGGACGTGGCGAAGACGAGCGGCCTCAAGATGCCGCAAGTGGCGATGCCGTTGCGGCATATCGTGACCGGACGCTCCCAGACGCCGGCCATTGATGCGGTGCTCGAGCTTCTGGGCCGCGAGATGGTGCTCATGCGGCTTGCGCAGCACCTGGAGACCGATTGATGCGGCTGCTGCTGCGGGCCATCCTGGCTCTTTCCCTTTGCGCCTCGACGGCGTGGGCCGACATCGATCCGGGAAACTGGGAGCTCACCGCAACCACCGAAGTCCAGGGCATCAAGGAGCCAGCGAGCTTCACGCAGACGCGCTGCCTGACGCCCGAGGACGCGCGCGACCCGAGCCGCTTGTTCGGCCCGTCCCCGGGCGCGGGCTGCCAGTTCCTGAACCGCCACGACACCGGATCGGTGTTTACGTTCGAGATCGAGTGCGCCACGCCGCAGCCGATCCGCGGCTCCGGCAGCGTGCGCTATAAGCGCGACTCGCTCGAAGGCGAGCTCGAGCTCAAGACCGACATCTTCGCCGCGCGCTCGCGCATCAGCGGGCGCCGGATCGGCGGCTGCGGATGACGCGGCTTTTCCTCGCGCTGATTTGCTGCCTTGCTGTGCAGCCCGGAATCGCAGCCCAGATCGAGCCCGGCGACTGGGAATTTACTTCCGTGTCGACCTCGCGCCTTCTTCCCGAGCCGCAGACCGCGCGCTTCCGACGCTGCATTCGCAAGGAAGAAGCGGAGAACCCGGACAAGTGGATGGCCGAGCCGAGCCAGCAGGGCGACTGCAAGGTGATTCCTGGCAAGAAATCGACCGACACCTATACATGGACGATGCATTGCCCGCGCGGGAACATCCGCGGCACGGGCAGCGCGCGCCTGAGTGCTGCCTCCATGGAAGGCGAGACCAACATAACGGGCGAACTGCAGGGTCAGAAATTCGAGATCCGCACTCGCGTCACCGGGAAACGCCTCGGCCCCTGCAAGTAGTGCGATATAATTTCGGCCCTTGGTTGGGGGTATAGCTCAGCTGGGAGAGCGCTTGCATGGCATGCAAGAGGTCACCGGTTCGATCCCGGTTACCTCCACCAGCCCAGTAGCAAGTAGCGACGCACCTCGCGGTCCCCATCGTCTAGAGGCCTAGGACATCGCCCTTTCACGGCGGTAACCGGGGTTCGAATCCCCGTGGGGACGCCAG
>DASTPE010000038.1:0-3071 GCA_035762345.1 Burkholderiales bacterium | reverse complement strand
AGCCCCTACGGCATCCGCGCCCTCTCCCGCTATCACAAGGACCACCCCTTCGTCTTTCACTCCAACGGTCAGGAGTTCCGGGTCGAGTACCTGCCGGGGGATTCCAACACGGGGATGTTCGGCGGCAACTCCAACTGGCGGGGCCCGATCTGGATGCCGGTGAACGCGCTCATCATCCGCGGTCTGCTCAACCTCTATCAGTTCTACGGGGACTCCTTCACCATCGAGTGCCCGACCGGCTCGGGCAAGCGCATGACGCTATTCGAAGTCGCGCGTGAGATCTCGCGGCGGCTCGCCGCCATCTTCCTCAGCGATGCCACCGGGCGCCGCCCAGTGTACGGCGGCAGCGCGAAGTTCCAGAAGGACCCGCACTGGCGCGACCTGATCCTGTTCTACGAGTACTTCCACGGCGACAACGGCGCCGGCCTGGGCGCGAGCCACCAGACCGGCTGGACCGGCGTCATCGCGCGCTTGCTCGATCTCTTCGGGCGCGTGCAGGCGGGCGATGCGCTCGCAATGTCGAAGGAGAAGCTCGAAGCGCGCCTCGTCCGCGAACAGGTGCATGGGGCATAAATACCCCTCGCTCTTCCAGATCAACACGCGCGTGCGGCTCTCGGAGCTCGGTGCTGTGCTCGACCGGCGCCGGCGGCTGCGCGACCAGCTTAGCGACGCGGCCTAGGCGAGGCTCTTGCCGTGCGCGGCGACGCGCTTGGCTTGCAGGCCCTCGCCGGCGACCTCCTCGATGAAATGCACCGCGGTGCCGACGGCGAGACGCTCGAATGGCGGTGACACGACGTTGTGGCGCGAAAAGTAGTATTCGCGCCCGTCCTCGGTGGCGATGAAGCCAATTCCGTGCTCGGCGTCGATACGCGCCACGCGGCCCGTGTACTCGGGCGCGTGGCGCTTCACGTCGCCGCGCTGTCCGCGGGCGTAGTCCTCGAGCCGCCGCCGCGCCGCGTCGAACGCGTCGCGCAGCGCGATGTGCAGGTTCTGGTCGTGCTCGCGCGTGACCGCGAGCTCGCCGCCGGGCACCTTGAGGTCGATGCGCACGGTGAATTGCTTGCCCTTACGCTGGTGGCGCCCGGCGAGCTCGAGCACCACGCGGCAGCTCATAATGCGGTCGTAATAGCGCTCGAGCTTGTCAGCTTTTTCGCGAATAGCGTCGTAGAGCGCGTTCGAGCGTGCGATGCCGTGGAGCGAGATCTGGAGAGGGATTTGCATGGCTTTACCCTAGCCGGGGGCTGCGGGCTCGGTTTGAGCTACGTCAAGCGCATGGATCGAGAAGACTTCGCCGGGGCCTAGCAGAGATACTTGCGACCGCACGCAGGCCGACTGCAGGAACACGACGCAATCGGCGTCTTGCACTCAGTGCACGGCCGTGAGCGCGATCCAGTCCACGATCTTTGGCCAGAGCAGTGCGTGCGCGTTGCGCCCCACTAGCGGCCCGACGTGCTGCAGCGCGACCCCGATGTCGCCCTCGTAGTCGAGCAGCGTCTTCGCGCGGCTCGCCGCGGCCTGGACGAAGGGAAGCACCGATTCGGGCGGGGCGAGCCGGCAGCGCCGGTCGAGCACACAGAGAAGCGGCGCCGTCAGGCGCGTCGGCGCGGCGCTGCGCCCGGCGACCTCGAGCGTCCCGCGCACGAAGCGGTTTTCGCGAACGATGTGCGTCGCGAGCTCGGCCACCAGCCGGCGCGGCAGCGCGAACTCGTCGAGCGTCCAGCGCTCCACGAGCAAATGGGTGCGCAGGCGCGCCGGATCGCCGCCGCTCAGCATCGCATCGAGCAGCCGCTGCGACCCGAACACGTCGGGCGCGGCGTTCGCGCTTGCCGAGCTCAGGAACGAGCCGGGCAGCGAATCGGGGAGCTCCTCGGCGGCGAGCCCGTGGAGCATCGCGTTGACGATCGGCGTAGCGGCGCCGAAGCTGAGCGGGGCGGCGATCAACCCGAGTCCCTGCACGCGCTCCGGATGCAGCGTGGAGAAAATGGCGGTGAGCAGGCCGCCGAGTGAGTGCGCGAGCAGGACCGCGCGCTCGGCGCGCGCCGCATCGAGGCAGACGAGGAGCAGCCGATCGGCGTATTCGGCGAGCCCGAACGCGCTCGACGCGGGCTGCCAGTCGGCGAGCATCACGCGCGCGCCCGCGTCGAGCAGGCGGCGCACCGCGCTCGATTCCGGGTCCAGGTCCCAGATGTACGGGCGCTTGATCGGCGCAGGGACGATCAGCACGAGCGGCCCGCCTCGCGCGCCCTTGCCGTAGGAACGCAGGCTGACCCCGGGCTCGCGGTGAATCGTCTCGTAGGGCGTCTCCACCGGCCCGAGGCCGACGGCATCGCAGAAGCTGCCCTGCGCGCGGCGCATGCGGTCGAGCTGCTCGAACAGCAGCCACTCCATCCGGTTCACTCCGGAACCCGCTTCGCCGGGATTTGTCTTCATTTATCCATTCTTTAAGGCGAGCGTGTCACATGGATAGAGGAGATGCTTCCGCAGTAGCCCGTCACCTTTTTGAGACACAGGGCGCCAAAGCCATCGCGGAGGCCGCTCAAAAGGCCGCCTCCCTTGAGGACGCTGGCGACAAGGAGCAGGCAAGATTTTGGCGGCAAGTGGAGGCTGTGTTGCTCGAGATCCGCGGCCCAAGACAAAGTTAGGCGCCAAGCCCGCCCAAGCGCCCGAGAGCGCGATGCTCAGGTTCTCGGCGAGCGCGTCGCACAGGCTGTCGGGATGGCCGCGCCCCTTATGCTCGACCATCTCGTGCGGCGCGGCTCCCGGGCCTGCCAAGGGCAGCGCGCGGATGCTCGCGCTGAACACGCTAGCCAGCGCGTTCGTAGATGAGCTTGCGCACCTCGGCCGGCCGCTGCTGGTTCGACGCCGATGCTTCGTCGGGGTCGAGCTGCTGCGGTGAAGCCGGGCCGCGTCCATTCGAGCGGGTACTGAGACGGGGTGTCATCACAGCCTAGCCCAGGCGCTTGAAGTACTGCACCGCGCGCTCGTGCCGCTGCGCCTTCATGCGCGTCTTGAAAGTGCCGAGGTTGCGGCGCTTGCCGGTCTTGGGATTTATCTTCCGCGAGTACAGGCGG
>DASTPE010000037.1:0-8634 GCA_035762345.1 Burkholderiales bacterium | reverse complement strand
CACCGTGACCGCCGGCATCGTGAGCGCCACCTCGCGCTCGCTGCCCGACGGCACCTACGTGCCCTTCATCCAGACCGACGCGGCGGTGAATCCCGGCAACTCGGGCGGGCCGCTCTTCAACATGAAGGGCGAGGTGATCGGCATCAACTCGCAGATCTACTCGCGCACCGGCGGCTACCAGGGGCTCGCGTTCGCGATCCCGGTCGACGTCGCCGCGAGCGTGAAGACGCAACTCTTGGAGCACGGCAAGGTGGAGCGCGGCCGCCTCGGCGTGTCGATCCAGGAAATGAGCCAGTCGCTCGCGCAGTCCTTCGGCCTCGACCGGCCGCGCGGCGCGCTGGTGGCGCAGGTGGAGAAGGGCAGCCCGGCCGAAAGCGCGGGCCTCAAGCCCGGCGACGTGGTGCTCGGCATGAACGGCAAGACCATCGAGCGCTCGGCGGAGCTCCCGCCGCTCGTCGCGGCGGTGAAGCCCGGCACCAAGGCTACGTTCGAGCTCTGGCGCGATGGGCGTAAGCAGACGCTGGAAGTCACCGTGGGCGCGCTCAACCCCGAGCAGGTCGCCGCCGGCCCGGCGAGCGAGGGAGGTGCCGAAGCCGGCAAGCTCGGCCTCGCGGTGCGGCCTTCCGAGAACGGCCTCGTGGTCGAGAACGTCACCGGCGCCGCGGCGCGCGCCGGCATCCGCGCGGGCGACATCGTCACCGCGGTGAACGGAAAACCGGTGAAGAGCGTCGACGAGCTCAAGGCCGCGGCCGAGAAAGCGAAGGGCACCGTCGCGCTCCTCGTGCGGCGCGGCGAGGACAGCATCTTCGTCCCGATCGAGATCGGCTGAGAAAAAGATCGGTCCCCAAAATCGCGGTCAGACCCCAACCGAGAATCGGGGTCTGACCACCGATTTGCCTTGACGGGGATGATGCCGACCGGTATGGTGGTCCACGTTCCGGAAGTCACCTGTCGTCCACCGCCGCCCGCCGGCGATTCACAGCAGATCTCTCCCGCTACGCAGTAGCCCGCCCTGGCGGGATCGCGCACGCCAACGCAACGCGAAGGAAGCGCCATGGACCGCAGCAGGATCGACAGCGCCCGCAGGCGCCTGCGCTACGCGTGGATCCTGGTCTCGATGCTCGCCGTGCTCGGCGCCTTCGCCGGCGCGAGCGCGCAAGACAAAGGCGCGCGCTTCGACGACGCGGTCATCACGCAGCGCGTGAACGGCGCGCTCGACGCCGATCCGGTCCTGAGGCAAATGCACATCGCCGTGGATACCCGCGACGGGGTGGTCCATCTCACCGGCTTCGTCGACTCGAGGGCCCAGATCGACCGGGCCGCGGAGCTCGCGCGCCGCATCGAGGGAGTAAGCGCGGTGCGCAATGCGATCCGCGTAATCAACCGGCCGTCGCGCGCATGACTGGCCTGTCGTAAACAGATAGAGGAAACGCCATGAACCTTCCCAAGCTGCCAATCGAAACCAAACCTTTCTTGTGGGGCGCGGTAGCGGGCGCGATTACGCTCGCCGTCGTCGGATTTACCTGGGGCGGCTGGGTGACCAGCACCACGGCCGAGCGCCTTGCCGGCGCCCGCGCGGATGCGGCGACGGTCGCCGCGCTCACGCCGATTTGCGTAACGCAGTTCCAGGCGGGCCCCGCGGCGCGTGCCAGCCTCGCGACGCTGAAGGAGATCCAGAGCTGGGAGCAGGCCGACTACGTGAGTAAAGGCGGCTGGGCGACGATGCCCGGCGACAAGGCCGCTCCTAGCCGCGAGGTCGCCGCCGCCTGCGCCGCGGCGCTGATCAAGCCCGCTCCGTAAGCCGGGGTTGAAATAGATCGGCTCTGACCCCGATTCATTTTTTCTCGAAGCCTCGCACGAGGGCAGCTCGGGCCGTCGCCGCCTGCATCAGGAGCGAGAAGTCGGAGCCGCTGAGGATGAGCTGCACGCCCATCGCGATGTGGCGCTCGAGGAGCTCGGGCGTGTACATGCCGCCCATGCCGGGAAACTTGCCGTGCTTGCGGCAGGCGGCAATGACCTTCTTGTAGGCTTCGGCCACGCGCGGGTCGTTGAACTGGCCCGGGATACCCATCTCGAAGCACATATCGTTGGTGCCGATGAGGAGCGCGTCCACGCCCTTCACCGCGGCGATCTCCTCGCAGTTCGCCACGCCCTGCGGCGACTCGATCATCACCACCACCAGCGTCTCCTCGTTCACGAGCCTCGCCGCCTCGCCCACCGGCACCGAGGCGAAGCCGAGCTGCGCGAGCGCGCCGCCCATCGAGCGCTTGCCGATGGGCGGATAGCGGCACGCGTTCGCCACGCGCTGCGCGTCCTGGCTCGAATCGACGTGGGGAAAGACGATGCCCTGGGCGCCGTTGTCGAGCATGCGCGAGGCGTGCCAATGCTCGAACCCGGCGACGCGCACCACCGGCGTGACGCCGGCGGCGAGCGAAGCGGTGGCGATCTGCGCCACGGTGTCGCCGTCGAGCGAGCCGTGCTCGCCGTCGATGAACAGCCAGTCGAAGCCGGCGGTCTTCGCCATGGTCGCGATGCCGACGGTGCGCGCTTGGTTGACGCCCATGCCGATGGCGAGCTTGCCCGCGCGCAGCTGGCGCAGGGCGTGGTTGGGGACGGCAGTCATAGCGGTTTCAGGTCCTCGAGGACGAAGGGAAGGAGCTCGCTCACGTTCGGGTGGATGCGAACGCGGCGCTGGAATTCGGGGTACGGGAGCCTCGAGTACACCGCGTCGATGAGCGAGTGCACCGATTCGTCGGCGCTCGTGCCGAGGAGCGCGGCGCCGAGGATGCGCCTCGAGCCTTCCTCGACGTGGATCTTGAGGAAGCCGCGCGTCTCGCCTTTCTCGACCGCGCGCGCGACCCGGGTCATCGGCCGCTTGCCGACCAGGGCCTTGATGCCCTTCTCTCTTATTTCTTTCTCTGAAAGGCCGATGCGGCCGAGCGGCGGGTCGGTGTAGAGCGCGTACACCGGGATGCGGTCGGTCCACTTGCGGCCGGCGTTCGCGAGCAGGTTGTCGGCGACGATCTCGAAGTCGTTGTACGCGGTGTGCGTGAAGGCGCCCTTGCCGTTGCAGTCGCCGAGCGCCCAGACGTTCGGATTCGTGGTGCGCAGCTGCTCGTCCACTTCGATGTAGCCGCGCTTGTCGGTGCGGATGCCGGCGGCGTCGAGGCCGAGATCGTCCGTATTCGGCACGCGCCCGACCGAGAGCAGCAGATGCGAGCCGCGCGCAACCGGCGCGCCCTCCTGGCAGGAGACGCCGATCTCCACACCGTCCCCGGTCTTCCTTGCGGAAAGGCATTCGGCATCGAGGCGCACCTCGATGCCTTCGGCTTCGAGAAACTCCTTCACTGCGGTGGACACGTCCTCGTCCTCGCGCGCGATCAGCGCCGGCGCCATTTCCACCACCGTCACGCGCGAGCCGAAGCGGCGGAACGCCTGGCCGAATTCGAGGCCGATGTAGCTCCCGCCGACGACGATCAGATGCTCGGGAACGAAATCCACATCCATCATCGAGACGTTGGTGAGGTAGGGCACGGTATCGATGCCCGGCATCTTCGGTACCAGCGGCCGGCCGCCGACGTCGATGAAGATCTGCTCGGCGCTCAACAATTCGCTATTCACCGCCACGGTCTTCGGGCCAGTGAACCTCGCCTGTCCTTTGTAGACCTTCGCGCCATTGAGGCCGCGCATCCACTTCTCGACTCCCGCGCTGGACTTCGCCACCACCGCGTCCTTGCGCGCTTTGACGCGCTTCATGTCGACGCGGACACTGCCGGCGATCTCTACGCCGTAGTCGAGTGCGCGCGAGGCGAGATGCGCGGCATAGGCGCTCGCCACCATCGTCTTCGTGGGCGTACAGCCATCGTTCACGCACGTGCCGCCGAACTTGTGCCGCTCGATGATCGCGACCTTGCGGCCGGTGCCGGAGAGGCGCGCGGCGAGCGCGGGGCCGGCCTGGCCGGTGCCGATCACGATGGCGTCATAAGCGGCGGCAGCCACGGGCAGACTATAGCGAAGCGCGCCCTGTAGCGTTCCGTTTACACGAAAAAGATATTGCGGGCGACAGACAAGGGCCCGGCGGGTCCTTAGAGTGGGGTTTCCCCCCGAGCCATTCATCCTCCCTCCCTTGGATAGTGGCTCACCCCTAAGAGGCCGTCTTCGGACGGCTTCTTTTTTTGTCCCCACGGTTTTGCGGTAGGCGCGTTTCGCATGGCGGAAAAACCCTGCCTCATGTGAGGTATGCGCCTTGCGGCGGGTTCGTACCGCCCCATCCAGGGGTGCCAACGCAAGGAGGTATTCAGTGCGGAAGCTCTTACCGGTGATTCTTACCGGCGCAATGGCTGTTTCGTTCTCCACGCTCGCGCAGGATGCGGACAAGACTAAGGACAACGTCCACTACAACATCCACCAGCGCGGCGGGCAGAACACGGGCCAGTACGGCTCGGGTAACCAGAGCTCGCAGGTGTACGGCAGCGGAAACCAGACGAGCCAGCAGTCCGGCGACAACAACGCCGCCACGCAGACTCAGCAGCAGGGCTCGGACAATGCGAGCACGACCACGACGCAGGGCGGCACCGGCAGCACCGCGGGCACGACCACGCAGCAGGGCACGCAGAACCAGAGCGCGATCGGCACCGGCAACCAGCAGAGCCAGCAGGCGGGCAGCGGCCATCAGTCGAGCCAGGGCTCGACCTGGTCGCAGGCGAACGAGCAGAACCGCCAGCAAGGCAGCGCGTCCGGCGGCGCGAGCGCCGACGACGACAAGCGCGAAAACCGCAGCGGCCCGCATACCAACAAGGGCTGGCACAAGGGCTGGGATAACCCGGAAAGCTCCGGCAGCACCCGCTACTAAATAGTAGGAGTGTCACCAGTACGAGCCCGGGCGCTTCGGTGCCCGGGCTCCTCTTGCGCCCCGCTACTGGCAAAATATACAGTATCGGCCTATAGTCCGCTGCCGTGGCCACGGTGGCGGCATTCGAGAAGCTGAATCCCCGGCAGCGCGAAGCGGCGCACGCCGGGTCCGGGCCGCTCCTCATCGTCGCCGGCGCGGGCACCGGGAAGACGAATACGCTGGCGCATCGCGTCGCGCATCTCGTCCTGCAGGGCGCCTCGCCCGAACGAATCCTCCTCCTCACCTTCACGCGCCGTGCGGCGCTCGAGATGACGCGCCGCGCGAACCGCATCGTGGCAGAGGTGAAAAGAGAAATGCGGCTTCCTTGGTCGGGCACTTTTCACTCGGTGGCGAACCGGCTGATCCGCAAGTACTGCAAGCGGCTCGGCCTCGCCGAGAGCTTCAGCGTGCTCGACCGCGGCGACGCCGCCGACCTCATCGACGTGGTGCGCCACGAGCAGGGCCTCTCGAAAGCCGAGCGCCGCTTCCCGCGCAAGGACACCTGCCTCGCGATCTACTCGCACCGCGTCAACACCCAGCGCCCGCTCGCCGACACGCTCGCGCTCATGTTCCCGTGGTGCGCGGAGTGGGAAGGCGAGCTGACCCGCCTGTTCAGAAACTACGTGGACCGGAAGATTCAAAACCAAAGCCTGGACTACGACGATCTTCTCCTTTACTGGCACGCGATGATGCAGGACGCGCCGCTCGCCGCCGAGATCGGCGCGCGCTTCGACCACGTGCTCGTCGACGAGTACCAGGACACCAACGTGCTCCAGGCCGAGATCCTGCAGCGCCTCAAGCCCTCGGGCGAAGGAGTGACGGTGGTGGGCGACGATGCGCAGGCGATCTACTCCTTCCGCGCCGCCACCATCGAGAACATCCGGGGGTTTCAGCAGCAGTTCGATTCTTCCATCGTTCCTCTTGAAGAGAACTACCGGTCGACCCAGCCGATCCTCGATGCGGCGAATGCCCTGATCGGCAAGAACCTGTACTCGAAGAAGAAGCTCGGCGCGAAGCCGCGCTACGTGACGGTGGCGGACGACGAAGGGCAGGCGCAATACGTGGTGACGCGCGTGCTGGAGGCGCGCGAGCGCGGCGTGCTGCTCAGGAACCAGGCGGTGCTCTTCCGCGCCTCGCACCACTCCGACATGCTCGAGCTCGAGCTCGTGAGGCGCAACATCCCGTACGTGAAGTACGGCGGCCTCAAGTTCCTCGAGGCGGCGCACGTCAAGGACCTGCTCGCGGTGCTGCGCTGGGCCGACAATCCGCGCAACCGCGTCGCCGCTTTCCGCGCGCTTCAGCTCCTGCCCGGGGTCGGGCCCGCGGGCGCGGCGCGCGTCTTCACTCGTTTCGAGGCCGAGGGCTTGTCGTGGAAGTCATTGAAGACAGGCTCCGCGGAAATGGACGAGCTCATGCTCGCTCTCGCCAATGCGCCGTGGCCGGGGCAGGTGCAGCGCGTGCGCGAGTGGTACGCGCCGCACCTCGAGCGCATCTACGATGCGGCGCAGGTGAGGGCGGGGGATCTCTTGCAGCTGGAAAGAATGAGCGCTTCCTACGAAACGAGGGAATTGTTCTTGACCGAGATGGCCCTCGACCCGCCGAGCGCGACGAGCGACCTTTCGGGCGAGCCGTACCTCGACGAGGACTACCTCGTGCTCTCCACCGTGCACTCGGCGAAGGGGCAGGAATGGGAAGCGGTGCATATCCTCAACGTCGCCGACGGCAACTTCCCCTCCGAGTTCTCCACCGGGCGGCCCGAGCTCGTCGAGGAGGAGCGCCGCCTCCTCTACGTCGCAATGACGCGCGCGAAGAGCGAGCTCCACCTCATCGCGCCCCTCAAGTACTACGTCGCGGCCCAGTCGCGCATGGGCGACCGGCACGTGTACGGCGCGAAGAGCCGCTTCATGACGCAGGCCGTGCTCGCGTGCATGGGGGCCGAGGTTTTCGGAGAGACTGCGCCTCACGAGGCGATGGCCGCAGCAAGGGCGAGCGTCGACGTCGCCGCGCGCCTGCGCGGCATGTGGTCCTAAGGACTTGCGCCCGAGATCGATATCGGTCTAAAAATTCGGTCCGTGAAATATTCATCGCGCATCAAGTCCATAAGCTACGTGAAGGCGAACGCGGCTGACCTGATCCGCGAGCTGACGCAAAACCGCGAGCCGCTCGTGATTACGCAGAACGGCGAGGCGAAAGCCGTGATGCAGGACGTCGCCAGCTACGACGCGACACAGGAAGCGCTGGCGTTGCTGAAGATTCTGGCCCTCGGCAGGCGTCAGATCGAGAAAGGCAAGGGCATTCCGCTTGCCGAAGCTGCGCGCAGGTTACGCGCGCGCCGCGCCCGGCGCTAGTGCGCTTCGAGGTGCGGCTGGCGCCCGACGCGCTCGCCGATCTTGAGGAAATCCACGACTCGATCGCGCTGAACGATTCGCCGGCCAGGGCGGCGCATGTGGAGGATGCGATCCTGGCCGTTATCGAGAGGCTTGCCCAGTACCCGTATCGAGGCTCCCATCCCAAGGAGCTTCTTGCGCTGGGCATCCGCGAGTACCGCGAAACTTCGTTCAAACCGTACCGAATCCTTTACAGCGTGGCAGGCCGGCATGTCGATGTGTACCTGATCGCAGACGGGCGGCGCGACATGCAGGCGCTGCTTGCAAGGCGTCTGCTGGAAGGATGACCTGAGCTCTGGTTCTGCATAACCCCACTTCGGGGTTGTTTCGGGCGAGCGGATAATCTCGTCATGTCCTATCGCGAGCAGGCGCTCAAGCTCCTGCCCCACATCTGCGCGCGCTGCGCGCGCGAGTTCGAAGGCAAGCGCATGCGCGAGCTCACCGTGCATCACAAGGATGGCAACCACGACAACAACCCGCCCGACGGCTCGAACTGGGAGCTCTTGTGCATCTACTGCCACGAGAACGAGCACGCCCGCTACGAAGACTCGAAATCGGGGTCGGAGCCTGATTCCCGCGAGCCGGCAGGAACCCATCGCCCGCTCGCGGGGCTGGGGGATCTGCTGAAGAAGAAGAAATGACCCCGGCCGGTGCGGTGTTCTCGCGCTGCCGGCGCTGGCGCTATCTCCTGTGGCGCTGCTGGGACGAGTCGAAGCCGGTCGCGAATTTTCTGATGCTCAACCCGAGCACCGCGGATGAGCGCAAGCTCGACCCGTCGTGCACCCGCGCGCGCAACTACGCCGAGCGCTGGGGCTTCGGCGCCGTCGTGATCACGAATGTCTTCGGCTGGCGCGCGACCGACCCCGAGGAAATGAAGTCGGCGAAAGACCCGGTGGGGCGAGGCAACGACGCGGCCATCGTGAAGGCGGCGCGCGCAGCGAGTCTCCTCATCTGCGCCTGGGGCAACCACGGCGCCCACTTGAATCGATCCGAAGCCGTCCTAGAGCTGCTGCGCAAGACCCGGATCCGAATGCACGTGCTGCGCCTGAACGACGCCGGCTATCCCGCGCATCCGCTGTACCTGCCGGCTTCGCTCAAGCCGAAGCGCTGGGCTTAATACCGAACCCAATTCGGGGTCAGGGTCGAAATTCGTTTTCACGTACGCAAAAACGAATTGCGACCCTGACCCCGAATGGGGTTGCTCTACTCGAGGGGTATTCCGGCTTCCTTGACGAGCCGGCGCCAGAGCTCGAGGTCGGCGCGGTTGATGTCGAAGAGCCGCTCGGGCGTCGAGCCCTCGGCGGCGTAGCCGTAGCTCTGCATCTTTTCGAGCACGTCCTTTCTCTTCAGAGCGGC
>DASTPE010000036.1:0-4038 GCA_035762345.1 Burkholderiales bacterium | reverse complement strand
GCTTCGAGCTTGCCCGGGATACCCTCGAATTCGAAGCTCACCAGCACCGAATCCGCCTTTTGCTCGAAACCGGTAATGCGGTGATGGAAGCGCACTTTGGCGGCGGGTTCCTTGCCCAGGATGTCGAGCTGGATCGGCGTGAGGCGGTGCTGCTCGAGATGCAGGCGATAAGGGTAGGGCGTCTCGTCGGCGAGCAGGCCAAGGTCGAACTCTGCGACCAGGCCGCCGCGGCGGCTGCGGATCTGCCAGCGCCGCACCTGCAGTCCGTGCTCGTGCATGCGCCCGGTGATGCCGTAGGGCGCCATCATTTCCTGCGTCGGCGGATGGAAAGTGCCGGCGCGCAGGTCGTGCGTGAGGCTCGCCTCCGCCTCGCACACCACGACCGGAACGCTCCGCCGCGCGAGCGCGAGCGCGCACATGAGCCCCGTGGGACCGGCGCCCGCGATCACCACGGGAAGCTTCGCCGACATCGCTACAATTCTAGAGACTCCTCATGAAAATCTGCCCGGCCGGATGAGAATCTGCGTGTTCGGCGCCGGCGCCGTCGGCGGCCACATCGCGGCCAAGCTCGCCGCCGCGGGCCACGACGTGTCGGTCGTCGCGCGCGGCGCACACCTGGAAGCGATGCGTGCCAAGGGGATAACGCTTATCCACGGCGCCGACACCATCCGTGGCCGAGTGCGCACCGCCGATCCGGGATTGCAGGATTTTGTGTTCGTCACGCTGAAGGCAAACGCGCTCGGCGCATTCGCCGACGCCGCGCAGCAACTCGTCGGCGAGGAAACGGCGGTCGTGTTCGCACAGAACGGCATCCCGTGGTGGTACGGCATCGGCCTTTCCAAGGATCGGCCTGCCCCGCCTGATCTTTCGCGCCTCGATCCTCAGCGAAAACTGAAAGCGCTCCTCAGAACGCGCCAGGTCATCGGTTGCGTCGTGTACTCGGCGAACGAGGTGCGCGAGCCGGGCGTGATCGTCAACAACGTCCCGGGCAACAACATGCTCATAGTGGGACAGGCGGACGATCGCGAGAGCGAAAAGGTTCTCGCTCTAAGAAGAATTCTCACGGATTCGGATCTGTACTCGCCGCCGACGCAGGACATCCGTAGCTCGGTGTGGGCAAAGCTCGTGCAGAACCTGAGCACCGCAGCGCTGTGCACGCTGCTCGGCGCAACCGTGAAGGACGTGCGCGGCGATGCCGCGCTCGCCGAGCTTTCGACGCGGCTTGCCGCCGAAGCGCGGGCGATCGCCGCCGCGCACGGCATCGACCCGGAACGCGCCCCGACGCGCCCGGGCGGCGGCCAGTCCTCCGGAGCGATCAGCCACAAGCCTTCGATGCTGCAGGACTACGAGCGCGGCCGGCCGATGGAGATCGAGGCGTTGCTCGTCGCGCCGCTCGCGTTCGCGCGCGCGGCTCGCGTCGCCGCACCGACGCTCGAGACGGTGGTGCCGCTCGTCGTGTTCAGGGCCTCGGCAGAGGGCCTCTACAACTAGACGCGCAAGATTTCCGGTTCATCGGGTATTGCGCAGTCCCGATGTGGCTTTTTGCACTATGGGACGGTTGAGAAGTGGACGCCCGCGACGCGGGACGCAACTTAACTGGGGATAGAATGAAAAGCGGATGGCAAAGCCGCGACAAGCAAAGGCTACACGGCGGGCTGAAGAGGCGGAGGCGGATATTCAAGAGAGCGCGGTCCATGCTGCCTTCGGACTGCTCGAGCGGCTGCCGGTGCCGATGTTCCTGAAGTCGAGCGACGGCCGCTATATCGGGGTGAACCGGGCGTGGGAGGATCTCTTCGGCGTCGAGCGCGAGAGTTTCCTCGGCAAGCAGGTGCGCGACCTTTATCCGCATAACCCGGAGATCGCGGAAAGGCACGCGCTCAAGGACCGCGAACTGTACGAGCACCCGGGCGCGCAGAGCTATGAGACGCCGATCGTCACGGCCGACGGTCGCCGGCGCAACACCATCTACTACAAAGCCACGTTTCCGGCGGGCGGCCGCCCGGGGGGACTGGTAGGGGCGATTCTCGACGTCACCGGCCAGCATGATGCCGAGGCGCGGCTCAAGGAAAGCGAGGCCCGGTTTCGACGCACGTTCGAGCTCGCCGGGTCGGGGATGGCGCACATCGGCATGGATCGGCGCTTCATCCGCGTCAACCGGCGTCTGTGCGAGATCCTCGGCTACTCGGAGGAGGAGCTGCTCGGGCTTACCGGCCGGCAGATCTCGCACCCCGACGACCTCGACGTCATCAACGAGCAGCGGCCGCGGCTGTACGCGGGTGAGATCGATGCGGTGCGCGTGGAGAAGCGCTACCTGCGCAAGGACGGCTCGGTTGTTTGGGTGCACTTCAGCATGACGGTGGAGCGCGACGACGCCGGCGCGCCGCTCTACGAGATCGCGGTATTCGAGGACATCACCGCCCAGCTCGACGCGCAGCTCAGGCTGCGCGACAGCGAGGCGCGCTATCGCCAGACCTTCGAGCTCGCCGCCTCCGGCATCTGCCACGTCAAGGACGGGCGTTTCGTGCGCGTCAATAAGCGCCTGTGCGAGATCCTCGGCTACCCGGAGCACAACCTCCTCGGCAGGCACGTCAAGGACATCTCGCATCCCGAGGACCGGGACGTCACCGACGCCGATCGCGCCCGCATTCGCAACGGCGAAATCGAGTCGGCGCGCTTCGAGAAGCGCTACCTACGGGCCGACGGCACGGTGGTCTGGTGCCGGATCGCGATCGCCCTGGTGCGCGATGTGTTCGGCATGCCGACGTACGAGGTCGCGGTGTTCGACGACATTACCGAGCGCAAGAAGGCGGAGGCCGCGCTGCAAGAGGCGCACGAGGAGCTCAAGCGTTCGAACGCCGAGCTCGAGCAATTCGCCTACGTGGCCTCGCACGACCTGCAGGAGCCGCTGCGCATGGTGGCGAGCTACACGCAGCTCCTTGCGCGGCGCTACGACGAGCGCCTCGATAGCGACGCGCGCGAGTTCATGGCCTACGTCGTCGACGGCGCCTCGCGCATGAAGCAGCTGATCGAGGACCTGCTCGCGTACTCGCGCGTTGGCACCAAGGGCATCGCTTTCGCGAACGTGTCTGCCGAGGCGGCGCTGCGCCGGGCGCTTTTTAACCTGCGCGGCGGAATCGAGGAGGCCGGCGCCGTGGTCACCCACGACCCGATGCCCGCGCTTCCTGCTGACGAGGTGCAGCTCGGGCAGCTGTTCCAGAATCTGATCGGCAACGCGCTCAAGTTCCGGTCAGAGGGCGCGCCCCGGATACACATCGTCGTGACCGAATCCGCGCCGGAATTCACCTTTGAAGTGCGAGACAACGGCATCGGCATCGAGCCGCAGTACTTCGAGCGCATCTTCATGGTGTTCCAACGCCTGCACAACAAGGGCGAGTACCCCGGCACGGGAATCGGCCTTGCCATCTGCAAGAAGGTCGTCGAGCGCCACGGCGGGCGCATCTGGGTCGAATCCCGCCCCGGCGAAGGCTCGAGCTTCTTTTTCACGCTGCCGAAGGAACGAAGGAACGGCTGATGGTCGAGAGAAACGGACCGATCGAGATCTTGCTCGTCGAGGACAATCCGGGCGATGTGCGCCTTACACGTGAGGCGCTGAAGGAGGGCAAGGTCTACAGCAACCTGCACACCGTCAAGGATGGGGTCGAGGCGATGGAGTTCCTGCGGCGTCAGGGAAAATTCGGCGCGGTGCCGCGCCCCGACATCATCCTGCTCGATCTTAACCTTCCGAAAAAAGACGGCCGCGAGGTGCTGCAGGAGATCAAGACCGACGACGCGCTGAAGCGCATCCCGGTCGTGGTGCTTACCACGTCCAAGGCCGAGGAGGACGTGCTGCGCACCTACAATCTGCATGCGAACTGCTACGTAACCAAGCCGGTCGACCTGGAGAAGTTCATGGTCGTGGTCAAGACGATCGACGTCTTCTGGCTCACCGTGGTCACGCTTCCGCCAGGGGGTCAAAAGAGCTAGTGCGCGGCGTCCTCCTGATCGAGGGCCACCCGGCGGAACCCCGATGATCCGCGT
>DASTPE010000035.1:0-14643 GCA_035762345.1 Burkholderiales bacterium | reverse complement strand
GCCGCTCTTCGGCTACGCCTCGATGGTGTACGCGACCGCGGCGATCGCGATCATCTCGTTCATCGTCTGGGCGCACCACATGTACACGGTCGGCATGCCGGTGACGGGACAGCTCTTCTTCATGTACGCGACGATGCTGGTTGCCGTGCCCACCGGCGTGAAGGTGTTCAACTGGGTGGCGACCATGTGGAAGGGTTCGCTCACCTTCGAGACGCCGATGCTCTTCGCCTGCGGCTTCCTCTTCATGTTCACGCTCGGCGGCTTCACCGGCCTCGTGCTTGCGCTCGTGCCGATCGACATCCAGCTACACGATACCTACTACGTAGTGGCGCATTTCCACTACGTGATGGTGGCCGGGGCGCTCTTCGCTGCCTTCGCGGGCATCTATTTCTGGCTGCCGAAGTGGACCGGCCGCCTGTACAACGAGACGCTGGGCAAGTGGCACTTCTGGCTGACGCTCGTCTTCTTCAACATGATCTTCTTCGTGCAGCACTTCCTCGGGCTTGCCGGCATGCCGCGGCGCATCGCGGACTATCCGATGATGTTCGAGACCTGGAACAAGATCTCCTCGCTCGGCGCTTTCGGCATGGGCCTTGCGCAGATCCTCTTCCTCTACATCGTGGTGAAGACCATCCGCTCGGGCGAGCCCGCGCCGCAGCGTCCGTGGGAGGGCGCCGATTCACTCGAATGGACACACTTGCCGACGCCGCCGCCGTATCACACGTTCGAGACGCAACCGATTGTTAAGTAAGAACGCCAGGACGGCATTGATACTCGCTTCCATAGCGCTCGCGTTCTTCTTGGGCATCATCGCCAAGTACTGGTTGCTAAAGTGAACGTCACTACCGAAAACCGCAGGCTCTCGCGCCGGCTGGCCATCGTGGCGCTCGGCATGTTCGGCTTCGCGTTCGCGCTGGTACCTTTCTACAACCAGATCTGCGCGGCGCTCGGGATCAACAGCATCGAGCGGCCCGACGAGGTGGTGAACACGCAGGTCGATACCTCGCGCACCGTCACGATCGAGCTCGACTCCAACGCGCATGACCTGCCGTGGCGCTTCCGGCCGCTGGTGAACGAGGTGAAAGTGCACCCAGGCGAGATCGCCATGGTCGAATACGAGGTGGTGAACGTGCGCGCGGCGCCGGTGACCGGGCAGGCGGTGCCGAGCTACGGGCCGCAGCGCGCCGGCGAATACTTCCAGAAGATCGAGTGCTTCTGCTTCACGCAGCAGACGCTCGCGCCGGGCGAAACGCGGCGCATGCCGGTCGTCTTCGTGGTCGACCCGAAGCTGCCGAAGGACGTCAATACGATCGCGGTTTCGTACACCTTTTTCGAGGTCGCCGGCAGGGGAGGGACCTAGTGGAGCATGTCATGAAGCAGGCCTCCTTCCTCGATACCGTAAAGACGGTGCTGTGGGGCATGATCGGCATCCGTCGCAGAGCCGACCACGAGCGGGCGAATGTCAGGCCCGTGCACGTCATTGTTCTCGGTTTCATCTTTCTGATCCTTTTCATCCTGACGCTGCGGTTCGTCGTCAGTCTCGTGGTCAGCTGACCAAGCAGGGAGAAAACCATAATGGCGCAAGGCGCATCCACCCACGGCAAGCAGGCGCACTACGCGGTGCCGGAGCCGATGGCCTGGCCGGTCATGGGATCGGCCTCGCTCTTCCTCATGGCGCTCGGCGCCGTGTTCCTGTTCAACGGCACGTTGGCCGGCTGGGTGTCGATCGCCGCCGGGTTCATGCTGCTGCTCTACATGATGGTGCGCTGGTTCGGCGACGTGATCCGCGAGTCCGAAGGCGGCCGATACGGGCGCTGGGAGGACGTGTCGTTCCGCTGGGGCATGAGCTTCTTCATCTTCTCGGAGGTGATGTTCTTCGGCGCCTTCTTCGGCGCGCTCTACTGGGCGCGGACCCACTCGGTGCCCGACTTGGCGAGCCTCGAGCACAATGCGCTGCTATGGCCGGGCTTCACCGCCCATTGGCCCTCGGCCGGGCCCGCGTTCATCGAGAAATTCCAGAGCATGGCCGCTTGGGGTCTTCCGGCGCTCAACACGGCGCTCCTCCTGAGCTCCGGCGTCACGGTGACCTTCGCGCACTGGGCGCTTATCCGCGACGACCGGCCGAAGCTCCTAATCTGGCTCGCGCTCACCATCTTGCTCGGCGTGACCTTCCTCTGCGTGCAGGCCTACGAGTACGGCCACGCGTACAGCGACCTCAACCTGAGGCTCAGCACGGGGGTCTACGGCTCGACCTTCTTCATGCTAACCGGCTTCCACGGCTTCCACGTCACCATCGGCGCGATCATGCTCACGGTGATCTGGTTCCGCTGTTTCTTCGGCCATTTCAAGCCCGACCACCACTTCGCCTTCGAGGGCGTGGCGTGGTACTGGCACTTCGTCGACGTGGTGTGGCTTGGCCTTTTTATCTTCGTCTACTGGTTATAACTTCCCCGGCTCGAAGAAGCCGAAGTAATAGCCGCCCAGAAGCAGCACGAACAGCGCGACCGACAGGCCCACCCGCCAGGCGAGCGCGCGCGCCATGCGCCGCGAGTCGCCCCGGCCGCGAAGCATGAACACCGCCGCCGAGGCGAGGCTCGCGACGATGGCGACCAGCATCGCGATTACGACGTAGCGCATGCCGGCAGAATACTCTTTCCGTCCGCGGCTCTGGGCGCTCGCCCTCGCCGCTGCGGCGTGCGCCGCAGGCATCGCGCTCGGCAACTGGCAACGCGGGCGCGCTGACGAAAAGCGCGCTGCGGCGGGGCGCCTGGAGCGCGTCGCGGTCGAAGGCGAGTTCGTCCCGAAATACACCGTCTTTCTCGACAACAAGACCCACCGCGGGCGGTCGGGCTACGAGGTCGTAACGCCCCTCAAGCTGCGCGCCTCGCCTTCGTACGTCCTGGTCAATCGCGGCTGGCTTCCGGCCGGTGCGACGCGCGACACGCTACCCGAGGTGCCGACGCCCGCCGGTGAGGTCCGCATCGAAGGCATTGCTCTCGAGCGTCTGCCCCGAGTTCTCACGATCGAAGGGAATTCCGGCAAGCTGCGCCAGACATTGGAGGTCGGAGCTTACGCCGCGGAGACCGGCCTCGCGCTCGAGGCGCGGGTAATCGAGCAGCATTCTTCCCTGCCCGACGGCCTTGAGCGCGACTGGCCGCCGCACGATGCCGGCGTCGAGAAACACCAGGCCTATGCGCTGCAGTGGTATTCGCTTGCCGTGCTCGCGCTGGTGCTCGTCGTGGCGCTGTCGTTTCGAAAGAGATGAAGCTCTTTCGCAACAAACTTTTGTGGGTCGCGCTGGTGTGCGCGGCCCCGCTCGTCTTCGGCACTGCGGCCTACCTGCTGCGCTGGTCGCCGGGTGCGCCGTCGAACTATGGCGAGCTGCTGGAGCCGAGACTCGTGCCGGGTTTGGAGCCGCTGCGCGGCAAATGGGTGCTTGTGATGTTCGACGCGGCGGCGTGCGACGCGCGCTGCGAGCAGAAGCTCTACTTCATGCGCCAGGTGCGCCGCGCGCAGGGCAAGGACATGAGCCGCGTAGAGCGTGTCTGGGTGATCACTGACGGGGCCAAGCCGCGGGACGAGATACTCCCCGGTATCGAGGGCACGCGCCTCGCGGCTCTTTCGGAGAAAGAATTTCCAGGCAAGGCCGTCGATCACATCTACCTTGTCGATCCCCTGGGCAACCTGATGATGCGCTACCCACGCGACCCCGACCCTTCCGGGATGATCAAGGATCTGCAGCGGCTGCTCAGGTACTCGCGGTTCGGGTGAAACATTGAGCGTGCTAGACTTTCCGCTCTGCCAGTGAATACCCACGTTTTTCCCCGGAGCGCCGCGCAGCGCTTGCGTGCGTTCTATTCGCTCACCAAGCCGCGCGTCGTGGCGCTCATAGTGTTCACCGCCGTGATCGGAATGTTCCTCGCAACGCCGGGCATGGTGGCCCCACGCACGCTGTTCGCGGCCACGGCGGGCATCTGGCTGGTCGCAGGCGCCGCGGCGGCCGTGAACTGCCTGGTGGAGCAGAGGATCGACGCGGTCATGAGCCGCACGCGCTGGCGGCCGCTGCCCCAGGGCGAGCTCACGGCGGCGCAGACACTTGCGTTTGCCGGCGCACTCGGCGGCGTCGGCCTTTGGCTTCTGTACCACCAGGTGAACGCGCTCACGATGTGGCTCACCTTCGCCACTTTCGTCGGCTACGCGATCATCTACACCGTGGTGCTCAAGCCGGCGACGCCGCAGAACATCGTGATCGGCGGCGCCTCGGGCGCCATGCCGCCAGTGCTCGGCTGGGCCGCAGTGACTGGCGAGGTGACGATTGAGCCGCTGCTACTGTTCCTCATCATCTTTGCCTGGACGCCGCCCCATTTCTGGTCGCTCGCGCTCTACCGCACGGAGGATTACCTGCGCGCTGGGGTGCCCATGCTGCCGGTTACGCACGGCAAGGCGTACACCCGGCTGCAGGTCCTTCTCTACACGCTGATCCTTTTCGCCGTCAGCTTTCTTCCCTACGTCATCCGCATGAGCGGCGTCGTGTACCTCGCGGCGGCCGTTGCGCTCGGCGCGCTGTTCGTTGCTTACGCTTTCAGAATCTACGTCGCCTACAGCGACGCGCTGGCACGGAAGACCTTCCGCTACTCAATCGCCTACCTTGCGCTCCTTTTCGCGGCTCTTCTGGTCGATCATTACGTGTAGCCTGGCGCTTGTCGCCGGCTGCAATTCCAGCCCGCAGTTCAAGAGCACCGACATCACCGGGGCGCCGTACGGCCGCACCCTCGAGCTCGTCGATCACACCGGCAAGGCGCGGCGTCTGGAGGACTGGCGCGGCAAGGCAGTGGTGCTCTTTTTCGGCTTCACGCGCTGCCCGGATGTCTGCCCGACCACGCTCGCCGACATCGCGCAGGCGCTGAAGGAGCTCGGCCCCGACGCCGCCCGGGTCCAGGTGCTCATGGTGAGCGTCGATCCGGAGCGCGATACGCCCGATTCGCTCGCAAAGTACGTCACCGCGTTCGACCCGGGCTTCGTCGGGCTGCGCGGCGATCTGGAGCAGACGCGCAAGGTGGCGCAAGAATTCAAGATCTACTTCGAGAAGCGCAAGCAGGGCAACACCTACACCGTCGACCACAGCGCGCAAAGCTACGTCATCGATCCGCAGGGCAGGCTGCGACTGCTCGTGCGGCACGACCGCATCGAGCAGGATCTCGCGCACGACCTCCGGGTGCTGCTCCGCGGCTAGGTGACGACGTAGCCGCCCTCGGCAGCGACGCCGTGATCGGCAAGCCACTTCAGGGCGCAGCCTTTCTTGCAGCCGTCGATGGCCAGCACCGGGTAGCGTTCGGTGGGCTGAATGTCCGCGGCTGAGCCGAGCCAGATGAGTTCGCCGACCCCGGCGCGGTCAAGGCGCTGCGCCAGATCGCGCGCCCCCTGCCCGTACTCAGGGCAGCCCTGGCAGGCGTACAGGACGGGAAACGGCCGCAAAACGATGCGCATCTGCGACCCCGTGCTACCCGGCGCCGTCATGGCTAGCGCACGACCAAGGTCGGAATGTCCGAGTGGGTAAGGACGTCGACCGTCTGGCTACCATGCACCAGGCGCGACAGGCCCTTGCGGCCGTGCGAAGCCATGAAGATCGCGTCGCAGCCGTGGCGCTTCGCGGCGTTCACGATCGCCTGCCAGGGTTGGTTGCTCTGCTCGTAATCGGTGTCGAAGTCGAGGCCTGCGGCGCGCGCCAGGTCCGAGGGTTGCGCCAGGATCCGCTTGGCGGTCTCCTCAGAGTCGCGAGCATGCTCGGACATCGAAACCACGCGGCGCGCGAATACTTGCGCCTCGCTAGGCGGCGCGTACTCAGGCACGGCGGTGAAGAGAGTCACGCGCGCCTTCGCTTCGCGCGCGAACTCGATACCCTGGGCGACGGCTTTCTCCGCGACCTCTGAGCCGTCGGTAGGAATCAGGATGTGCTTGTACATAAAGGCACTCCTATATTAGTGGGTCATCGCCAGCTCGCGCCTAGCCCGACCGGCGCTGGCGCGAGGTTTGCGATGCGCGAAAAGAGCTGCTCGAAATCACGCTCCTGCAAGCCGGCGACCGGATCTCGGTTCACGGCGAACGCCTCGTTGATCGCCTTCCAGTCTTCGGCGGTCAGCGCGCGCTCGGCGAGCGGCAGGAGCTGCTGCTCTTCCTTGCGCATATGCTTCCAGTGAAAATCGGCGTAGGTATCGACTGCCTGCTGGAACTCGCGCGCCCCCGCGGGCCAGCCTTCCTCGAAGAACAGCAGCGAGCGCTCGAGCTCGCGGATGAGGCGCGCGCCCTCCTCGTGCTCGGCCTGCAGCTCCTCGACCAGGAGCCGTGCGGCGGGCTCGCGCACGATCAGGCGCGCGAAGATATGGTCGTTCTCCTTCGGATGATGCAGCCGCTCCGGGTACTCGTCCATGTAGCGCAGCATGCTGCGCAGCACCTGGAAGCGCGGCCGCACCTTGGCGTCCTGCGCCATGCGCGCGAGCTCCTTCAGCCCGTGCAGCACCGCCGATATCGAGCGATGCTCGCTCTTCAAGATAGAGATGGCCTCTTTCATGCGCTTTGCCTTTCGTAGACCGATGCCCAGTCGACGATCGGGCTCGGCGTGCGCTCCAGCAGCTTCTCCAGCATCGTGATGTGGTCGCCCTCATCGGCCGCCATCTCGCGCGCCAGCGCGCTCAGCATGGCATCGTCGGCGGTCAGGATGACGTGCTCGAAGAATGCGACGGCGCGCTTTTCGCCCGCGAGCGCGATTTCGAGCGCGTGGCGTGGCGTCATCAGTCGGAACACGAGCTCCCGTGCAGCGGTTTCCGGGGCGGCGCTATCGAGCCAGCTGTATTGGCCGTCGGCAAGAACCGGCAGCTCGAGGCCGGCGGTTCGCTTATTCAGTTCTTCGAGATGCTCGCCTTCCATCCGGGCGAGCGTGGCGAAGACCTCCGCCGCGCCGTCGTTGCCGAGGTCGGACATGCGCTCGGCGAATTCGGAATAGCGCTCGACGGCTTCGCGCTCGATGGCGATGGCGTGGGCGTATAACGTGAGCGGGTTCATGGCTCAACGATGAGGCATCCGGTGCGCCCGGTATTGATCTTGGTCAAAGGCCGCTCGGGGAGTCTCCGTAGGATTTCTCCTAACGGAGGTTTCCATGCACTATCGCTATTTCACCCTCGAGCAGCGCGATTATCTGGAGCAGGCGCTCCGCGATCGGACCACGGACCCCACCGACCTGGCGCTTGCGCTTGCGCGCTTGCGGACGCCCGACTACGGCACTTGTGCAGCCTGTAGCGTCGAGATGTCCTATGTCGAGCTGATCGACGCGCCCGCCGCCACCCTCTGTCCCGCCTGCCGGGCAAAGAGCAACTAAAAGCACGCGAGCGTCGCCCAGACGCTCTCGCCGAGGCCGCTTGCGTGCGCGACGCCGAAGCCGCCCAGCGCGATGAGGAGTGCGCCGGCGAGCCGGCGCAGCGTTGCGAGTCCCGCCCATCCGCGTAGGCGCGCCGCGGCCACGCCGGCGATGAAAAGCCACGGCAGTGTGCCCGCGCCGAACGCGGCCATCGCAGCCGCGCCTTGCGCCGCGCCGCCGGAAAAGACAGCGGTGGCAAGCGCGCCGTAGACCAGACCGCACGGCAGCCAGCCCCACGCAAGCCCGGCGGCGTACGCCTGCGGCAGGGTGCGGGCCGGGAGCAGCCGCGCGGCAAGCGGTTGTATCCGCCGCCAGACCGGAAGGCCGATTTTCTCGAGCATGGAGAGCGGCAACGCAACCCCTGTGAGATGAACGCCCGCAACGACCGCAAGCGAGCTCGCGAAAAAGTAGAGGAACGTCTGAACCGGCAAAGCAGCTGCGGCATAGGCGGCGGCGCTGCCGAGCGCACCGGCAACGGCGCCGGCGGCGGCGTAGCTCGTAATGCGGCCCGCATTGAATGCGAGTTGGCGTTTCCAGATCTCGTCCTTTTGCAGCAGCGAGAACCCTGCGGCTATGCCGCCGCACATGCCCGCGCAGTGCAGCCCGGAGGCGAGCCCGCCGAGAAGGAGGGCGAGCGGCAGCGCAAGATCGGTCATATCACTCTGGAGTAGCTCGCGCGCTCGCGCGCCTCGCGCAGGTAGCGGTCAAAGAGCATCGCGATCGCGCGCACGAGGAGTCGGCCCTTCGGTGTCACCACGATCCAGTCGGGCTGCAGCTCGACCAGTCCCTCGTCAGCCAGCTTCTTCAGCATGTGCAGCTCGGCGGCGAAGTGGCGGTTGAAATCGACCAGGTACGAAAGCTCTATCGACTCAATGGGGACACGAAAGTGGCACATCAGCGCCTGGATCACCGCGCGCCGCGCGAGATCGTCCGGGGTGAGTTCCACCCCGCGCAGCACGGGCAGGCGGCCGGCGTCGAGCGCGGCGTAGTAGCGATCGAGTTCCTTCACGTTCTGGTAGTAGATCGGGCCGACCTGCCCGATCGAGGACAGCCCCAGGCCGATCAGGTCGCCCGAGTGCGTCGAATAGCCCTGGAAGCCGCGCGAGAGCTTGCCGAGTTTCTGCGCGGCGGCGAGCTCGTCGTCGGGACGGGCGAAGTGATCCATGCCGATGTACAGGTAGCCAGCGCGGGTGAGACGGCCGATCGCAAGTGTCATCAACTCGAGCTTGAGCTCTGGCGAGGGCAGCTCGGCTTCGTTAATACGCCGCTGCGGCTTGAAGAGCTTCGGCAGGTGCGCGTAGTTGTAGAGCGCGATGCGGTCGGGATTGAGCGCGAGCACCTCGTCGAGCGTGCGACTGAAGCTGTCGAGCGTCTGGCGCGGCAGGCCGTAGATCAGGTCGAGGTTGACCGACTTGAAGCCGTGCGTGCGCGCCTCTTCCAGGACGCGCCGCGTGGTCTCCACGCTCTGCACGCGATGCACGGCCTTCTGCACCGCGGGGTCGAAATCCTGCACGCCGATGGACAGGCGCGTGAATCCGAGCCCGGCGAGAAACGTCATGCGGCCAGACTCGGCGCTGCGCGGGTCGACCTCGATCGCACACTCGGTCTTCTCGCCGCGCGCGAAGACCGTGTCGATCGCAGCGACGAGCTCGCTCATCTCGGCGCGCGACAGGAAGTTGGGCGTGCCGCCGCCCCAGTGCATCTGCTCGAGCGGCACCCGCTCGCCCAGGTGCGGCCCCACTAGCGCCAATTCCTTAGCCAAGTACTTGATATACTTGGCCGATCTGCCGTGGTCGCGGGTCACGACCTTGTTGCAGCCGCAGTAGTAGCAAAGCGTGGCGCAGAACGGCAGGTGCACGTACAGCGACAGCGGTTGGCTGAAGCCGCCGATGTTTCGCCTACCGAGCCACTGCTCGAGCTGCGTCTCGCCGAAGGCCTCGACAAAGCGGTCGGCGGTCGGGTACGAGGTGTAGCGCGGACCGCTTACGTCGTACTTGCGGATGAGGACCGGGTCGATGACCAGTTCCGACGCGGGATAGGGCATTAGGGGACTATGAAGGCTGAGGGACCGGGACCTTTGACCTCGGTCAAACGAAGCTACTTCCGCCACCCGGTGGTGGTGGCATCCGGCGCTGCGTCGCTCGCGGTGCTCGTCGGGATGAATGTGGTTGCCTTCCTGCGCGGGCTCGACGCGCCGTGGCTGCTCGGAACCGTGATCATCGCCGACATGCTGGTGATCGGCGCGGGCATCGTGGTCGCCGCGCGCGAGGTGCTGCTCGCCGACCACCGCACCGAAGCGAGCGAGGCGCAGCTCGCCTCGATCGTCGACTCGGCGATGGACGCGATCATCTCGGTGGACGAAAAGCAGAGGATCGTGCTCTTCAACCGCGCCGCCGAGCAGGTATTCCGCGTGCGGCGCGAGGACGCGCTCGGCAGCTCGCTCGACCGTTTTCTGCCGGCGCGCTTTCGCGCGCCGCACCGCAAGCACATCGAGCACTTCGGCAGCACTGGCGTCACCAGCCGGCGCATGGGCGACGTCACCACGCTGTGGGCGCTGCGCATGAACGAGAAGAATGAGGGCGAGGAATTCCCGATCGAGGCCTCGATCTCGCAGGCCGGCGCGCCGGGCAACCGGCACTACACCGTGATCCTGCGCGACATCACACGACGCAAGCAGGCGGAAGACGCGCTCAAGAGCTCGGAGCGCGAGCTGCGCGAGCTGTCGGCGCGGGTGCTGGAGGCACGCGAGGAGGAAAAGGCGCACATCGCGCGCGAGCTGCACGACGAGCTCGGGCAGCTCCTCACCGCGCTCAAGATGGATCTCGGGTGGCTGCGCGAGCGCCTGCCCGCCGACCCGCAGCTCGCGGCGCGCGCCGCGGAGATGGGCTCGCTCCTTGACCGCACGGTCGGCTCGACGCGGCGTATCTCGGCCGACTTGCGGCCGTTGATGCTCGACGATCTCGGCCTCGCCGACGCCGCAGCGTGGCTGGTCGAGGATTTCGCCAAGCGCTCCGGCGTCGCCTGCAGGATCGACGTGTCGGAGGACGTGCAGGGCGTGTCCAAGGCGGTCGCCACCGCGGTCTATCGCGCGGTGCAGGAGTCCCTCACCAACATCGCGCGCCACTCCGGCGCGAAGAACGCCTGGGTGGTGCTCGGTGCGACCGACAGCGTGGTGCACGTCGAAATTGAGGACGACGGCCGCGGTATCGCGCCCGAGGACCTGGCGAAGGCGCGCTCGCTCGGGCTAAAAGGGATGCGCGAGCGCATCGCCTTCCTCGGTGGCTCGCTCGACATCGGCCGCGCGCCGCGCGGCGGCACGCGTCTCAAGCTCATCGTCCCGCTGCGCGGGCTCGTGACGGAGAGCGCGGCATGATCCGCGTTCTTCTCGCGGACGACCACAGCATCGTGCGCGACGGGCTGAAGCGGATCCTCGCCGCGACGCCCGATCTACAGGTCGCGGGCGAGGCCGCGGACGGCGACGAGGCGCTTGCCGCCGTCAAGGCGAACGACTACGACGTCGTGATGCTCGACATGTCGATGCCGGGGCTCTCGGGCATCGATCTTATCAAGCGGCTGAAGCTCGAAAGACCGAAGCTCAAGATCCTCGTGCTTTCGATGCACGGCGAGAGCCAGTACGCCGCGCGCGCGCTCAAGGCAGGCGCCGCCGGCTACCTGAACAAGGACAGCGCGGCCGATGCGCTGCTCGGCGCGCTACGCAAGATCGCCGCCGGCGGCGTGCACATCGGCGAGGCCGCGGCCGCGAGCTTGCTGCAGGCGGGCGGCAAGCCGGCGCACGAATCGCTCTCGGACCGCGAGTTCGAGGTGATGCGGCTGCTGGTCGAAGGCCTCGGCCCCACCGAGATCGGCGAGCGTCTGCACCTCTCGGTGAAGACGGTGAGCACGCACAAGACACGCATCCTCGACAAGCTCAACCTGCGCAGCACCGCCGAACTCGTGCGCTATGCGATGGAGCACCGGCTGCTCTAGGCAGTATTTCATCTGCGTCAACCGGTTCCGTCCGGCGTGCCCCAGCATTGCGCTGCCATGGCCGACACGCCGCGCAAGTACTTCAAGCTGCTGCTCGACAAGGTGTTCTGGAAACTCGCGCAAGTGGCGACAGGCGGCTCCGCAGTGTGAAAGGTTGATCCACCGCAAGTCGGACCGTCCCATCGGTGAGAGGGTGGGCAATGCCTCAATGGGTCAAGACGCTGATCTACGCGGCAGCGGCGATAGCGGCAACTGGGCTGGCGGCCCTCTTGGCCCAGCTATTCGGTTGGCTGTAGTCCCGCCTTCGGGCGACTGCCCCTTTAGCCGGATACATACTCTCGGAAAATTCCTACGATCGAATGCGGCTTTGGACTACGGGCGTAGGTAGCCCCAAGACGGTGCGGGGCCTACATACTTGCGCGCGTGAAAGTGTTTCTTGTCGAAGACGCGCCGCTGCTGCGCGAGCGCCTCGAGGCGATGCTGAGCGCGATTCCCGGCGTGCAGACGGTGGGCTACGCCGCCGGCGCGGACGCGGCGGTCGAGGGCATCCTCGGCGCGGGTGCCGACGCCGTGGTGCTCGATATCCAGCTTACGCAGGGCAACGGGTTCGACGTGCTGCGGGCGCTGCAGAGCCGTGCGCCGCAGGTCGCGGTCTACGTGCTCACTAACTTCGCGACCGAGGGCTATCGCAAGGCGGCAGAGCGCCTGGGCGCGCGCGGGTTCTTCGACAAGTCGAACGACATCGGTCTGCTGCGCGCGGCGCTCTCTCCGAAATAGGAAAGCTCCTACGCTGAATATCAGCCAGCGCCGATAGGGCGCGCGGCGCCCGGCCGCCACACTGGTGGCATGGAAATTTTTCTGGTCGAAGACTCCCCGGTGGTGCGGACCCGGCTCGCTGAGATGCTGGGCGCGATCCCGGGGGCGAGCGTAATCGGCGAAGCCGAGCACGCCGACGCCGCGATCCGCGACATCCTTGCAATGCGGCCCGATGTCGTGGTGCTGGATCTCTCGCTCGCCGGGGGGACGAGCGGTTTCGAGGTACTGCGCGCGGTATGCCGCGAGGCGCCCGAAATCGATATCTACATGCTCTCGAACTTCGTTGCTGAGCCGTACCGCGAGCTCGCCGAGCGCCTGGGCGCGCGCGAATTCTTTGACAAGAGCAGCGAATTGGACCGCGTGCGCAGAGTCATCGCCGAGCGCGCCGCGGCTGCCGTGCACTGAGGAGCCCACGACATGCAAGCCGCTGTCATCGCCATCCGACCGAGGTTCAAGCCCATGCCGCAAAAATTCGAAGTGAGCTGCGCGAGCTGCAACCTGCGCGAGCTGTGTCTTCCCGCAGGCCTGTGCGCCGAGGAGCTCGAGCGCGTTGAGAACATCGTCTATGCGCGCAGGCGCGTGAAGCGCGGCGAGGCGCTGTTCAACGCCGGCGCCCAGTTCAGCGCCGTGTATGCGATCCGCAGCGGATTCTTCAAGACGAGCGTGCTCGACGGCGACGGCCGGGAGCAGGTCACTGGCTTTTTCATGGGCGCCGAGCTCGTCGGCCTGGACGGCCTCGGCTCGGGCACGTACAACGGCACCGCGGTGGCCCTCGAAGATAGCGAAGTCTGCGTGCTGCCGTATGCCCTGATCGAGGAAATGTCACACGAGGTGCCGGCATTGCAGCGCCACCTGCACGCGGTGCTTGCGCGCGAAATCGTGCGCGACCACGGCGTGATGCTGCTGCTCGGATCCATGCGCGCCGAGGAGCGGCTCGCCACGTTCCTGCTCAACCTTTCCAGGCGCTTCGTGCGCCGCGGTTATTCGGCTTCCGACTTCCATCTGCGCATGACGCGCGAAGAGCTCGGCAGCTACTTGGGCCTCAAGCTCGAGACGGTGAGCCGCCTCTTTTCCCAGTTCCAGACCGAGCACCTGATCGAGGTGCAGCAGAAGCACGTGCGCATTCTGGATGTCCCGGGCCTCGAGCGCGTCCTCGGCACAAGGCACTAGAATGGCGCGATCCAACAGGGAGGAGAGCGCATGTTCAAGCACATTCTGATTCCGACCGACGGCTCGCCTGTCTCGGCCAAGGCGGTTAAGGCAGGGATCGCGTTGGCTGGGCAGCTGGGCGCAAAGATCACCGGCTACTACGCGGTAGAGCCGGTGCCGGTGCGCCTGTACGGCGAAGGCTACGTCGCGGACCGGCAGATGGTCGCTGAGTTCGAGCGCCGCGCGCGCGATGCCGCCAAGAAGCACGTGGCCGCGATCGCGCGCGCCGCGGCGAAAGCAGGCGTGTCGTGCGAGACGCTGGTCCAGACCGCACGCACACCTTACGAGGGCATCGTCGAAGCGGCCAGGAAGCGCAAGTGCGACCTCATCCTGATGGCTTCCCACGGCTACCGTGGGCTCGTGCGGCTAACGCTGGGCAGCGTCGCCGACAAGGTTATTCAGCTCTCCAAGATTCCGGTACTGGTGTACCGCTAATAGTTCGGGACCCCCCAGCGGGGGAGCCCTCCTCGGCTCGGCCGCGTTTTCCTGTGCCGAGGCGCCATGCGTTACACGCCGAAGGCGCGCACCACGCCGAGATAGACCAGCAGGCTGAGGACGTCCTGGATCACCGTCGCAAGCGGCCCGCTGCCGAATGCCGGATCGCGACCGCTACGCGCGATCCACCAGGGGAGCAGCAGCCCCAGCCCCGCCGAGATTGTCCCGGCGGCAAAGATCGCAGTGGCGACCGCGGCCGCGAGGCGCAGCTCGCCGAAGAGAAGCCAGACCGGAAAGAAGCTCACGAGGCCGAGGATTGCGCCGAGAAGCATGCCGGTGCGCAGCTCGCCCGCGAGGAGGCGCGCCAGGCCGGTGCGCGTGAGCGACAGCCGCCGCACCGCAATCGCCTCGGTCTGCGTGCCGATCGCGTCGGCGAGATACACGATTCCGGGTACGAAGAATGCGACCGCGATCGTCGAGCTGAGAGTGGATTCGAAGGCCGCCATGGCCGCGGTGGCGAGCGCGCTGCCCGCAAGCCCGACCAGGAGCCAGGGCAGCCGATGGCGCGCGCGCCGCATCGGCGGATCCTCGATCGCGTGGCGCGCCTGCGCGGCTTCACGCTTGATCCCGGCGAGCCGGTGCAGGTCCTCGACGTGCTCGCGGCGCAAGACCTGGAGCAGCGCCTGCGAGGGCATCACGCCGAGCGCACGGCCTCGCGCATCCACCACCGGGAGCGCATCGACGCCGTGGTGGAGCGCGATCGAGGCGGCGTGCTCCTGGTCCAT
>DASTPE010000034.1:0-2128 GCA_035762345.1 Burkholderiales bacterium | reverse complement strand
GGAAGCCTCGGATATCCATTAAGTTATTATCCGCCCCCATGCCACGCGTGCCCCTGGCGGACTTCGAGCCGCAGCTCAAGCGACGGGTGGAAGAGCTCTGGGGCACGGCGCCCAACCTCTACAAGGCGCTCGCCAACCATCCGCCCCTCCTCGCTGCGTGGACCGAATTCTCGAAGACGCTGCGCCACGATACGCGCACGCCGCGCGCGCTGCGCGAGCTCGTGATCCTGCGCGGCGCGCAGCTCATGCGCTCGGAGTACGAGTGGGCGCAGCACCTCGCGATGGCGCGCAAGGCGGGCGTGCGCGAGGCCAAGATTCGAAATCTCTCTGCCTGGAGAACATCTGCCGAATTCAATGCCCGGGAAAAGGCCGCGCTCGCACTAGGCGAGGCGGTGACGCAGGGAGCGGTGAGCGAGTCCGTGTACACGGAGGCGATGCGGCATTTCGACCATCATGACTACGTCGAGATCGCGCTCGTGGCCGCGTTCTACGCCATGGTGGGACGCCTGCTCGACGCGATGGGCGTCGAGCTTGAACCCGAGATGCGCCACTACGAACCCAAAATTTCATGAAGACCTACCGCTATTACGAGTTCGTGATGGCGGCGTTCGTCACGATCCTCATCTGCTCGAACCTGATCGGGCCGGCGAAGATCGTCCAGCCAGACTGGCTGCCGTTCGCCTTCGGCGCCGGAGTGCTTTTCTTCCCGATCTCCTACATCTTCGGCGACATCCTTACCGAGGTGTACGGCTACGCGCGCGCACGGCGCGTGATCTGGGCGGGGTTCGGCGGGCTGCTCTTCGCCTCGATGATGGCTTTGGTGGTGGTGGCGCTCCCTCCGGCGCCTTTCTGGGAGAACCAGAAGGCCTACGAGATCGCCTTCGGCACCACCTGGCGCATCGCGCTCGCCTCGATGTTCGCCTACTTCTGCGGCGAGTTCGCGAACTCCTTCGTGCTCGCGAAGATGAAAATCCTGACGGCCGGCAAGTGGCTGTGGACGCGCACCATCGGCTCGACCATCGTGGGCGAGGCGGTCGACTCCGCGCTCTTCTACCCGCTCGCGTTCTACAACTCCGGGCTTATCCCGAACGAGCGGCTTCCGGCGATCATGCTCGCGCAGTTCGGGCTCAAGGTGGCGGTCGAGATAGTGTTCACTCCCATTACCTACAAGATCGTAGGCGCGCTCAAGCGCGCCGAGCACGAGGATTACTACGACCGCGGCACCGACTTCACTCCGTTCAGTCTCAAGACATGATCCTCGCCGATTTGCGCCTCGGCTAGCTTCTTACCCGGACCAAAAGACCGGGGTCAGACCCCAACCGGAAAAATCGGCGTCAGACCCCTTTTCACGCCGCGGCGCGCTCGGCGCCGAGGCCGGACTCGAAGCGCTCAAGAAGCTCGTCGCGCTTCTTGCGCGCGGGCGCAATGCTGCGCGCCTTGATGTAGCCAAAGCCGCGGATTTCGTCGGGAATCGAGGCGATCTGCACGGCGAGCGCGTGGTTCTGCGCCGTAAGGCGGGCGAGGAGGCGATCGACCGTTGCCTCGTATTCGCGGACGAGCGCGCGCTCGGTGCGCCGCTCTTCGGTGTGGCCGAACGGATCCAAAGCCGTTCCCCTCAAGAACCTCATTGCCGAAAGGACCCTGAAAACCGGGAGCATCCAGGGCCCGAAACGCATCTTGCGCGGCTCGCCGCTCGTCGGGTCCTTGCGCGCAAAGAGCGGCGGGGCGAGGTGATACACGACGCGGTAGTCACCCTCGAACATGCCCTCGACCTTCGCGCGAAAGCCGGCGTCGGCGTGCAGCCGCGCCACCTCGTACTCGTCCTTGTAGGCGAGGAGCTTGGCGTAGTAGCGGGCGACGGCTTCCGTGAGTTTGGTGGAGTTGGTGCAGTTGCGCTCCTTCTGTTGAACCTTCTCCACCAGCGCCCGATAGCGGGCTGCGTAGCGAGCATTCTGGTATTCGGCGAGGAACTTCGCGCGCCGCTCGATGAGCTCCTCGAGGTTGCGCGAGAGGTGCTGCTCGATCGGGATCACGTCGGCGGGCATCGCGATGCGCTTCACTCTCTCGAGGTCCACGGCCGCGCGCCGTCCCCAGACGAAGCTCTTCTTGTTGAAGTCGACCGCGACGC
>DASTPE010000033.1:0-22051 GCA_035762345.1 Burkholderiales bacterium | reverse complement strand
CCAGATCGCCGCCAGATCGCGCTCGAGGTACGCCTCCATCGTGCGCTCGGCGAGCTCGAGAAGCTCGTCACGATGCGCGAGACTATGCTTGAGAAGCGCGATCTGCGACTCCATCGGAAACTCGTCGAACGTGAAGATCTGCTCCTCGACGCCTTCGATCTGGTGCCGCGGCAACCGACGCGCGCGCGCAAGTTCGAGTAGCTGGCTGTCGAGCGGCGCGCCCTGCTCGGCATGCCTGGGGTTACGCAGGTTGAGCAGCACACCCCAGGGCTTGAGCTTGTTCACCAGCTCGCGAGGAAGGCCGATGGGCGCCAGCTGCTCCACCGCGCGCTCGAAGTCTTCCGCGCCGATCTTCTCGGCGAGCGTCTGCCGGTCGAGAAACATCGCCGCCTCGAGAAACCGGCTGCGTGAATACGGGTCGGGTACGAACTCGAGCATCAGGCTCGTCGCCGCGTCGAAACGCTGCCGCACCACCGCCGGCAGCTCGGTGAGCCGCGGATCGGGCACATGGATCGTGCCGTAAACATGGCTCGCGGGGACGTCCGCCCTGGCGACGCGCCATAGCAGCCCGCGGCCGAATCTCTCCCCGATAGCGGCATGAACACCAACCCCCATGAGCGCGATACTTCCGAGAATGAACTCGCGCCGCCTCATCGCCCCGGTCCGATCATGGCGTCGGCGCGCACCCAGCGATCGAAGTCCGCGGCGCTCACGTGGCCGAGGGCGAGCGCCGCCTCGCGCAACGTGGTGCCTTCGTGGTGCGCTTTCTTCGCAATCTCGGCGGCGCGGTCATAGCCGATGTGCGGCGCGAGCGCCGTCACCAGCATCAGCGAGCGCTCGAGGAGCTCGTGGATGCGTGCCGGGTCGGGCTCGATGCCGCGCGCGCAATGCTCCTCGAAGGAGCGGCTGCCGTCGGCGAGCAGCCGCGCGCTCTGCAGGAAGGCGTGGATGATCATCGGCTTGTAGACGTTGAGCTCGAAATGCCCGGACGCGCCGCCGATCGCCATAGCAACATCGTTGCCGATCACCTGCGCGCACAGCATGGTCAACGCCTCGGCTTGGGTCGGGTTGACCTTGCCCGGCATGATCGAGCTGCCCGGCTCGTTCTCGGGGATGCGCAGCTCGCCCAAACCCGAGCGCGGCCCGGAGCTGAGCAGCCGGATGTCGTTCGCGATCTTCGAGAGCGCCGTCGCCAGCGTCTTGAGCGCCCCGTGCGCGAAGACGAGCGGCTCGTGGCCTGCCAGGGCGGCGAACTTGTTCTTCGCCTCGGCGAAGGCAAGCCCGGTCTCTCGAGCAAGCCGCCGGCACACTCGCGCCGCGAATTCCGGATGCGTGTTCAGGCCGGTGCCGACGGCCGTGCCGCCGATCGCAAGCTCGTAAAGCGGCGGCAGCGCCGCGCGCAGCGCTCCCTGCACCTGCTCGAGCTGCGCCACGTAGCCGGAAAACTCCTGCCCCAGGGTGAGCGGCGTCGCATCCTGCAGGTGGGTGCGTCCGATCTTGATGATCGAAGCGAATGCTTCGCGCTTCTTCGCGAGCGTGGAGCGCAAAGCCTCGATCGCCGGCAATACGTCCTCGCGCAACGCGCGCGCCGCGGCGACGTGCATGGCGGTGGGAAATACGTCGTTCGAAGACTGGCCGAGATTCACGTCGTCGTTCGGATGCACCAAGCGCTTCTGCCCCCGCTCGCCGCCGAGCAGCTCGGAGGCGCGATTGGCGAGCACCTCGTTGACATTCATGTTGGTCTGCGTGCCCGAGCCGGTCTGCCAGACGACCAAGGGAAACTCGCCGTCGTGGCGGCCGGCGAGCACTTCGTCGGCGACGCGTTGAATGGCCTCGGACTTGGATTTCTCCAGTAGCCCAAGCTCGAGATTGACGGCCGCCGCCGCCTTCTTCACGAGCGCGAGCGCGTAAATGACTCGCAACGGCACGCGTTCGCCCGAGATGCGGAAGAAGCGCCGGCTGCGCTCGGTCTGCGCACCCCACAGCCGGTCGGCCGGCACTTCGATGGTGCCGAAGCTGTCCTTTTCGAGCCGGGAGCCGCTCATCGCGGCTCTAATGTTACTGCTGGTTTTGTTTCTGACCCTCGATCTGGGCGTGCACCTTCGCCATGTCGAGCGCCTTGGCTTCGGTGATGACTTGCTCGAGCGCCTGGCCGGGGAGCGCGCCCGCTTGCTTGAACAAGATCACCTTCTCGCGAAACACTACGAGGGTCGGAATCGCCATGACGCCGAACTCCCCGGCGAGTTGCTGCTGCTCTTCGGTATTCACCTTGGCAAACACCACGTCGGCGTGCTTTTCGGAGGCCTTTTCGTAGACTGGCGCGAAACCGCGACACGGTCCGCACCACGGCGCCCAGAAGTCCACGACCACCATGGAGTTCTCGTTGATGGTCTTCTCGAAGTTCTCCTTGGTGAGCTCGACGGTGGCCACGAGTGTCCTTTTCCGAAAAGGGGGGCAGTGTACTCTAGACAATCATGTACGTCGGCCGGTTCGCGCCTTCGCCCACCGGCGCGCTGCATTTCGGCTCGCTGGTTGCGGCGCTCGCGAGCTGGCTCGACGCCAGGGCGGCCCGCGGCCGCTGGCTGGTGCGCATCGAGGACCTGGACGCTCCGCGCACCGAGGCGGGCGCGGCGGACGACATCCTGCGCACGCTCGCGCGCTTCGGGCTCGAGTGGGACGGCACGGTGACCTATCAAAGCCGACGTCTACCGCTCTACCGGCATGCTTTGGAGAAGCTTGCCCCATACACCTATTCGTGCGCATGCACGCGGCGTGAAATTGCCGATTCCTCGCTCGGCGTCGCTGCGGACGGAGCGCAGATCTACCCGGGCACATGCCGCGACGGGGTCGCTGCGGGAAAATCGCCTCGCGCCTTGCGCGTCCGAGCCGCGGGGCACGTCACGTTCACGGACCGGCTCCAGGGCCGGCAGTCGCAAGTCCTGGAACGCGACGTCGGCGACTTCGTCCTCTATCGCGCCGACGGGCAGTTTGCCTATCAGCTCGCCGTGGTCGTGGACGACGCCGAGCAAGGCGTGACCGACGTAGTGCGCGGGGCGGACTTGCTCGACTCGACGCCGCGCCAGATCTATCTTCAGCGGCTGCTGCGCTATCCCCAGCCGCGCTACTTGCATATTCCCGCCGCGGTCAACGCGGCCGGCGAGAAGCTCTCAAAACAGACCGGCGCGCGTGCCGTCGCGAGCAGCACAGCAGATTTGCGCCGCGCACTTTCCTTTCTTGGTCAGCCCGAGACCGAGAACCTCGGCGAAGCGGTGAGCAAGTGGAACCCGGTGCTCATCGCGCGCCGGCGCGCCCTGGACGCAGTACCGTGAGCAACGCCGCGAGCACGAGCCCGAGCGCCGCGTATTCGGCCCAGGCCGGACGCTCGCCGAGAAAGAGCATCCCGCACACCACGCCGACTACCGGGATGAGGAGCATGCTGATCGAGAACACGCTCACCGGCACCGAGGTGGCGATCTTGATCCACGCCCAGTGGGCGAACGCGAAAGCGATCAACACGTTGTAGGCGGTGCCGAGCCAAGCAGTCACGCCGACGTTCCGAAGCGCGCTCCAATCGTCGAAGACCAGCGCTCCGGCGAAGATCGGCATTCCGCCGAGCAGCATGATCCACGCGGTATAAAGCCCGACCGGCAGGCGCACGGGGAAGCGCTTCTGCAGCACCGTGCCGAGCGCCCACGACAGAGCCGCGCCGAGCACGAGCAGCGAGCCGAGCGGCGCGCGGCCCAGGCCGGCGAAGCTTTCCGCGAGCAGCAGCGCGAGCCCGCCGAGACCGAGCGCGAGGCCGGCGAGCTTGGCGCGCGTGATGCGCTCGCCGAGCAGCCAAACCGAGAGCGGAACCGCCCACACCGGCATCGTGTACGCGAGGATCGCGGCCCGGCCCGAAGGGATCATGCCGACGCCGAAGGCGACCAGCATATTCCAGCTCGTGATGTTGAGAAGCGCGAGCAGCCATAACCGGGCCCACTGCCTCCTCGGAAGAATGAGGCGCTGCCCACCCGCGCGCAGGGCGGCGAAGAGCACTGCCGCCCCCAGCCCGAGGCACAGGCTGCGGAAAGTCCACGGCGGAACCTCGGCAAGCGCGACCTTCATCGCGGTCCAGTTGAAACCCCAGGCCAGTGTGAGACTGGCAAGTACCCACCACAGCCGCCGCGGCAGGTGGTCGGGTTCTGCGCTCACCTCGCGACCCGCAGCGGCATGGTTTTCATTCCGCGCAGGACCATCGAATCCATCCACTGCGGTTCAGCCGCGATTTCCAGCTGCCGCCAGCGCGCGAGGACTGCGCGCAGTGCGACCTGTCCTTCCAGCCGGGCGAGCGGAAAGCCGAGGCAGATGTGCGCGCCGAAGCCGAAAGTAAGGTGAGGCACGCCGTTGCGCCGCAAATCCAGCCGGTCGGGGTCCGGGTAAGCGCGCGGATCGCGGTTTGCCGCGTTCATGAGCAGGAACACGCGCTCACCTGCCCGCAGCAGCTTGCCGTGCAACGTATGCGGCTGCTGCACGATGCGCACCTGGGCGCCGATCGGCCCGTCGTAGCGGAGCAGCTCCTCGACTGCGGCTGGAGCGAGCGACGGTTCGGCGCGCAGCTTCTCGAGCTCTCGCGGGAAAGCAAGCAGCGCGCGCAGCCCGTTCGCGAGGTGATGCGTGGTCGTCTCGTGCCCGGCGAAGAGCAAGAGCATGCAGGTCGCAACGAGCTCGTCTTCGGAAAAGCGTTCGCCCTCGTCGTCGAGCGCCACGAGCTCGGTCAGAAGGTCGCGCCGCGGCGCAGCCCGCCGCACGCTCACCAGCTTGCCGAAGATGTCCGCCATCTCGCGCGTCGCCTCCGCCGCGCGCTCATACTTCTCCGGCGCGTCACGCGAGCTGCCGATGAAAAGCGCCATTTCGTCGGACAGGTGCTTGAGGCGCCCGAGCTGTCCTCGCGGGACGCCAAGCATGTCCATGATCACCAGCGCGGGCAGCGGCCCGGCGAAGTCGGCGATGAAATCCAGCTCGCTGCGCTCGCCGATCGAGTCGAGCAGCCACTGCGTCAGCGACTCGATATTCGGCCGCAGGGCGTGGATCGATCGCACGGGGAAGGCCTTCGCCGCAAGGCGGCGCAAGCGCGTATGCTCGGGCGGGTCGCGAAACACCATCCAGAGCGTGAGGTAGCGGGCGAGTTCGGCCAGGCGTTGCGCTTCGGGTCCCGGCAGCGTGGCGAAGAACGGCCGCAAGCGATCAGACGACATGCCGGCCGTGTCGAGGCAGACGCGCTTCACGTCGTCGTATCGAGTCAGCACCCAAGCTCGGAGCCGGGGGCTCCAATGGGCCGGATCCTCATCGCGCAGGCGCGCGTACAGGCGGAAGGGGTCGGAAAGGACCTCAGGGTCGTTCGGCTTATAGTCGAGAGTGACCACTAACTCCAAGATTCGTAGTTGATGTTGCTACGCACAAAATTCTTGACTTTACGGGCCATCGGTCTAGAATTCCATTTGCTGCGATGCACAAAACAGCTTTCTACAGACCCTCAGGAGAAACGAAATGTACGTGACCCCCGAACAGATTCAAACCGCCAACAAGGCGAACGTCGAGGCGCTGCTCGCCGTGGCGAATGCTCAGTTTTCGGCCCTCGAAAAGCTCGCCAACATCAGCGCGGGCGCCGTCAAGAGCGCGTTCGAAGACTCGATTGCCAACACCCGCGCCCTCCTGGGCGCGAAGGACGTGCAGGAGTTCGTGACGCTGCAGAACTCCTTTGCCCAGCCGGCAATGGAGAAGGCGATCGCCTACTCGAAGAGCGTGTACGAAGTCGCGACTGAAGCGAACGCCGAGTTCAGCAAGGTTGCCGAGCGCCGCGTCGCCGAGTGGAACGAGAACTTTGTGAGCATGCTGGACAAGGTATCGAAGAACGCCCCGGCCGGCTCGGACGTCGCGGTCGCCGCGATCAAGTCGATGCTCGCCGCCGGCAACTCGGCCTACGACAACCTCACCAAGGTCGCGAAGCAGGCGACCGAGATCGCGGAAGCCAACGTCACGGCCGCGACCGAGACGGTAAAGGGCCTCGCGAAAGCAAAAAAGGCCGCCTAGGCGCCAAACCGGGCGCAGCCAAGGCCCGATCTAGCGCAGGAAACCGGAAGCAACGAAAAGCCCGCCGCTGAGGCGGGCTTTTTTTATTTTGTGGGAAAGCCGGCCGCGCGCACGAGCCGGCGCAGCTCGAGCATGGCCGGCTCGACCTGCGCCGGAGCGCCGCGCACGCCGAGCTCGACATGGATGCGGCTGCCGTCCGCGCCCATCGAGGGCAAGCTGAAAACCTTGACGTCCTTGAAGGCCGCCTCCACCGCCTTCATGGCCGCGATGAGCTGGCTTTCGCCGGCTTCGAAGACCAGGATGGATTGTTCTTGCCATCTCTGGGAATCGAATCGGTCCCGGTATTTTGTATCGAGTATCCACTCCACCATCGGCCACGCCATTTGCGGAAAGCCGGGCACGAAGTGGTGGCCGTGCAGTGAGAAGCCAGGGATGCGGTTCACCGGGTTCGGGATGATCGTGGACCCGACAGGAAACTCGCCCATCTGAAGGCGTTGCGGCGTGACTTCGCCGCCAAAGCGGGAACGGATTTCTCGCTCCGCCTCCGGGTGAAGGTTCAAGGAAACCCCCAGGGCGGCGGCGGCGCATTGGCGCGTGTGGTCGTCGGGAGTCGCGCCGATGCCGCCGAAGCTGAAAACCACGTCGCTGGAGGCAAAACTGCGCCTCAGCGCCTCGGTCAGCCGCGCCGGGTCGTCGCCAAGATAATGCGCCCAGGAAAGGCGCAGCCCCCGCTTGGCGAGGGCTGCGATCAGGAAGGAAAGGTGCTTGTCCTCGCGCTTACCGACCAGCAGCTCATCGCCGATGATGTAAGCGCCGAACAATCCTTAGGCTGCTTTCTTCGACCAGCGCTGCAGGTCTTCGAGGCCGCCGATGTGCCGGCCGTTAATGAAGACCTGCGGCACGGTGCCGCGGCCGGTGATGGCGCCGACGAGGCGCGAGCGGTCGCTGTGATCGAGCTTCACTTCGGAGTAAGCGTACCCCAGCTCCTTGAGCAGCGCCTTCGCTTTCGCGCAGTAGCCGCAGCCCTCGCGCGTCAGGATCGCGACCTGGTCAGGCTTCTTCGCCCTGGGGTTGATGTAGTCGAGCATGGTATCGGCGTCGGACACCTCGAACGGATCGCCCGCCCTTTCCGGCTCGATGAACATCCTCTCGATCACGCCGTCTTTGACGAGCATCGAGTAGCGCCACGAGCGCTTGCCGAAGCCAAGCTCGGTCTTGTCGACCAGCATGCCCATCTTCTCGGTGAACTCGCCGTTGCCGTCGGGCACCATGAGGACGTTGCCGCATCCCTGCGTGCGCGCCCACTCGTTCATGACGAAGGCGTCGTTGACCGAGATGCAGACGACGTGGTCCACCCCGTTTGCAAAGAACGCCGGTGCGAGCTCGTTGTAGCGCGGCACGTGGGTGGAAGAGCAAGTGGGCGTAAACGCCCCGGGTAGCGAGAATACGACCACCGTCTGGCCCTTGAAGAGATCGTCGGTCGTGATCGTTTTCCAGTCTCCGCTGTCGGTGCGGGTACGGAACGTGGCCTGGGGAACCTTCTGGCCTTCACGGTTTTGCAGCACTGTCCGAATCCTTTCGAAAAGAGAATGGACTCAGTCTAGAGAGGCGCGCTCCCCCCGGCTAATTCTTTGTTCGGATTGGACGCATAGCGAAGCTCAATCAGCGAGCTCAGCAAGTACCGGATGAACGCAAGCCCGAACACCACCGGGGCGAGCAGGTTGAGAAAAGGGATATAGCCCGCCAAGGCGAGCAGCAAGCCCAGACTGTAGAGCGCGCCACGGCGCTCGCGGAAGAGGCGGCGCATTTCAGCCTTGTCCGCGTGTTGCGAGACGGCGTCGTAGCGCAGAAGGCGCTGGTTACCCCACGAAAGGATAGCGAGCACAGCAATAGGGCCGAGTGGCGGGACGAGCCATAGAGGAAGGCTTGCAAGGAACAGCAGCACCATGCCCGCCAGCGAGAGGATGCCGTTCCAGACACTGCCGGCCACACCTGCGCCCCGGCGGCGCTCAACCGGGCGAGACATCTGAGCCGCAACGTGCTCGACCATCTTGTCCATGCCGAAAATGCCCAGGATGAACAGTGCGGTCAGGTAGATCAGCGGGAAAAACAGCACCAGCAGCATGAAGTTCGCGATGAAGGTGGCGGCGGTGCCCAGATCGAACGGCGCCCAGCCCGCGATCGGCTGCGCCCACTGCTTCAGCACTTCCGCGATCCAAACAGCGAGCCGTGCCCAAAGAAGCCATGCAACGGTGACCCACACCGCGAGCGACACGAGCATCGGCCAGACCATCAACCAGAGCATGCGCGGGTGGAAAGCGTTGACCAGGCCGTAACCGAGCGCGGCGAGCACATTCATCGCCGCACAGTCTGCCAGAGTTTTGTGAGACGCTTGACCGACACCGGGACCGGAGTCTTCAGCTGCTGCGCGAAGAGCGACACCCTCAGCTCTTCGAGCAGCCAGCCGAACTGCTCGAATTCGGCGCCCGGCGCGCCGTGGCGGGCGCGCGCCGCGGCCTCCCGCCGGTACGGCTGCTCGAGCGAAGCAAGCTCGGCGGCAAGACGCGCGTCGCGCGCCGGCTCGGCGCGCAGCTTGTCGAGCCGCATCGAGGCCGCCTTAATGTAACGCGGCAAGTGCTGCAGCCGCTCCCACGGCGTCCGCGCAAGCCATTTGGGTGCAAGCAGGCGCGATAGCTGCTGCCGGATGTCTTGCACGGCTTGCGGGTGTGCTTTTTCCACCGAGCTCAGTTTTCTTTCTACGGCGTTCCGCTCGGCGAGGATGCCGGCTGCGGTGCGGGCGATCTCCTGCGCGATCAGCGTGAACCGGCTGCGCCCTTCGTCGAGCCGCCGCGTGAAGTCCGCCTGCGTTGTGGGCACCGAATCCTGCAGGAATGTGCGCATGAGCGCAGCCGCTACCACCTCCGCTTTCAACGGCCCCAGAACCACATCCTTCGCGAGCGACTGGTCCAGATCGCGGATGCGATCGCGGAATGCGATCGCGAGCAAGCGCACGACCCCAGCGCGATGCAGTTCGTGCGCCTTTTCCGGGGAATCGAATACCTGCAGCGTAACCGCATCGTCTTCGTCCACCAGCGCCGGGTAACCGACGAGCGTCTGGCCGCCACGCTCGATCTCCATGAGCTCGGGCAGGTCACCCATGGTCCAGCCAGTGTAGCGCTCTGCTGTTTCGATCGAAGCTTCGCTGTGGATGATGTCCTGCGTCCTTGCTCCATGCGTGCGCTTGAGCGCGGCGAGGTCGCGCCCCATGCCAAGTTGCCGGCCGTGCTCGTCGAGGAGCCGAAAGCTCATGTGCAAATGCGCCGGCGCCGAGTCGGGCCGGAAGGAATCGACCGGCACGTCGAGGTTCAGTTCGCTACGGATGAAACGGCGCAGCGCCTCGGTCAACGGCAGGTCCGACGGCGGCACGGCTGCGGTGAAACGCAGCGCGAACTCGTCGAGCGCGCCAAGCTTATGACGCAGGCGCTGCGGCATCGACTTGGCGAGCGCCTTTACTTTCTCCTTGAGTAGCCCCGGCACCAGCCACTCGGTGCGCGCCGCCGGCACCTGGTTGAGAAGCGCGAGCGGCACGTTGAGCGTCACGCCGTCGCGCGGTGAGCCCGGTTCGAAGTGGTATTCGAGCACGTAGCGGTTGGGCCCAAGCTCCAGCGCCGGCGGGAAGTTCTGCGTCGTGATGCCCGCCGCTTCGTGGCGCATCAAATCCTCGCGCGCGAGGTAGAGCAGCCGCGGCCGCGCCGCCTCCGCCTGCCGGCGCCAGCGTTCGAACGAAGCGGCGCCGTACACGTCCTGCGGGAGGCGCTCTTCGTAGAACGCGTGGATCAACTCGTCGTCGACCAGGATATCCGGGCGCCGCGACTTGTGCTCCAGGCGCTCGATCTCGGCGACCAGGCGCCGGTTGTGCGCGAAAAACGGCGCGCGCGTGTCGAAATCGCCTTTCACCAGCGCCGAGCGGATGAAGACGTCGCGCGCGAGGCCGGGGTCGTACGGCGCAAACGGCACCCGGCGGTTCACATACAACGGAAGGCCGTACAGCGTACCGCGCTCGAGCGCAACGACTTCGCCTCGGTCCTTTTCCCAGTGCGGGTCGCTCAGGTTGCGTTTGAGGAGGTGCGCGCCGATCTCCTCGAGCCAGCGCGGCTCGATCGAAGCCACCGTGCGCGCAAAAAGGCGCGTCGTCTCCACGAGCTCCGCGGCGACGATCCATTTACCGGGTTTCTTTGCCCACGAGCCTGGGTGCACCCAGAACTTGATGCCGCGTGCTCCGGTATACGCGCCTTCCTCGTCACGCATGCCGACGTTGCCCAGCAGCCCGGCGAGCAACGCCCGGTGGATCGCGCGATAGCCTTCAGGCTTCTCCGGCCTCGCCGACGACTCGGGCCAGTCCAGAGCCTCCTCCAGTTGCCGGTGCACGTCGCGCCATTCGCGCATGCGCGGGTAAGACAGGAAGTTCTCGCGGCATAGCCGCCGCAAGCCGGACTGCTCTTGCAGCTTCCACAGCTTGAGGAAGGCGACGAAGTCGGAATGCTCGTCGGCGAAGCGCGCGTGGCGCTCATCCGCAGCCGCGGCGCGCTCGAGCGGCCGCTCGCGCGGATCCTGCACGGAGAGCGCGGCCGAGATGATGCGCACCTGCGTGAGGCAGCGCTCTTCGCGCGCGGCAACGAGCATCCGGGCGACCCGTGGATCGAGCGGGAGGCGTGCGAGCTCGTTCCCGATGGGCGTAAGTCTTTTTTCATCATCAACCGCCCCGAGCTCGGCGAGCAGATCGTATCCATCGGCAATGGCCCGCGGGCTGGGCGGGTCAAGAAATGGGAAGGTCTCCACCTCGCCCAGCCCGATGCTCGTCGCCCGCAGGATGACCGAGGCGAGCGAGGAGCGCAGCAGCTCCGGGTCAGTGAACGCCGGGCGCCTTGCGAAGTCCTCCTCCGAATAGAGCCGGATGCAAACGCCGTCAGCGACGCGCCCGCAGCGGCCGGCGCGCTGCTGCGCGGCGGCCTGCGAGATCGGCTCGACGCGCAGCATCTCGACCTTGTTGCGGTAGCTGTATCGTTTGACGCGCGCGTCGCCGGTATCGACGACGTAGCGGATGCGCGGCACAGTGAGCGAGGTCTCGGCGACGTTGGTGGCGAGCACCACGCGGCGCTCCTTCCCCGGCTTGAACACGCGGTCCTGCTCTGCGGCGGAGAGCCGTGAGTAAAAAGGCAGCAATTCGAGCCGTTTAGGACCCCGCTTTCTCAGCGTGTCGGCCGCGTCCCGGATCTCGCGCTCGCCAGGGAGGAAGACCAAGATGTCGCCTGGCCCTTCGCGGCACAGTTCATCGACTGCGTCGGCGAGCGCCTGTTCCTCCTCATCGCGCGTCGTGTCCTCGGCGTCTCCCGCCACCGGACGGTAGCGGATCTTCACCGGATAAAGACGGCCGGACACTTCGATGACCGGCGCGCCGTCGAAGTGCTTCGAGAAGCGCTCGGCATCGATCGTCGCGGAGGTAATCACGACTTTCAGATCCCGCCGGATGGCCACCAGTTGCTTCAAATAACCCAGAAGGAAATCGATGTTCAGGCTGCGCTCGTGCGCCTCGTCGATGATGAGCCGGTCGTACTGGAGCAGCTCGCGGTCGCCCTGGGTCTCGGCGAGCAGGATGCCGTCGGTCATGAGCTTGATCGCGGTGCGGCTGCTGAGCCGGTCCTGGAAGCGGACCTTGTAGCCGACGCGATCGCCGAGCTCGGTGCCCAGCTCCTCGGCGATGCGCGCGGCCACCGAGCGCGCGGCGATGCGCCGCGGCTGGGTATGCCCGATGCGAGCGAGCCGCTTCTTCTCCACCTCCATCTCGAGCAGCATCTTCGGCAGCTGGGTCGTCTTGCCCGAGCCGGTCTCACCACAAACGATCACCACCGGGTGCGCCGCGACGGCGGCGCGGATCTCGTCGCGCCGTGCGCTGATCGGCAGCGCGGGATCGAAATCGAATCTCAGCTGGGAACGAGCGCTACGCCGTGGTCCGAAAGATCGATCGCCACCTCGGTGCCCGCGGGGATGGGGTGCGCCACGTTGCGGTCGACCACGAAGAGCTGGCCGATCGGCGCTTCCACCGTGTACTCCATGTGCGTGCCGAGATAGGCGGCCTTCCTGACCACGCCGCGCAGGCCGAAGTTCTTTTCTCTCTTCAGCACGATCGATTCAGGCCGAATGGCGATTCGCACGCGGCCGGGCGCGGCGCCGCGGTGCTCGAGCTCGATCTCCACGCCCCCGAGGCGCACCGGCGCGCGCGTGCCGCGATGCGCGCCGAGCTCGGCCTCGACCAGGTTGGCATCCCCGATGAAGTCGGCGACGAAGCGGTCGCGCGGCGCCTCGTACAGCTCGCGCGGCTCGCCCACCTGAGCGATGCGCGCGTTTGACATGACGATAATCCGGTCCGAAACGGCGAGCGCCTCCTGCTGGTCGTGGGTGACATAGGCCACCGTAAGTCCGAGGCTCTGCTGCAGCTCGCGGATGTCCTCGCGCACGCGGCGGCGGAGCTTCGCGTCCAGGTTGGAGAGCGGCTCATCGAAAAGCAGCACCTGCGGCTCGAGCACCAGGGCGCGCGCCACCGCCACGCGCTGCTGCTGCCCGCCGGAGAGCTCGGAAGGCATGCGGCTCGCCAGCGCCTCCAGTCCCACCATGCGCAGCTTCTCCATCGCCTTGTCCTTGGCCGCCCGGTCGCCGCTCACCGTCGGCCCGTAGGCGACGTTCTCGAGCACGTTCATGTGAGGAAAGAGCGCGTAGGACTGGAACACCATGCTGACATCGCGTTCGGACGCAGGCGCGGAGGTCACGTCGCGGCCGCCGATGGTGATGGTCCCGGCGCTCACCATCTCGAGCCCCGCGATGAGGCGCAGCGTGGTGGTCTTGCCGCAGCCCGAAGGGCCGAGCAGCGTGCACAGCGTCCCGGGCTCGATGCGGAACGAAACGTCGTCGACCGCCGTGACCGCGCCGTAGCGCTTGAAGACGTTGCGAAACTGGACGTCGGCGGCCTGCTTCATGCGCTCGCGGGCATCGCCACGGTTTCGCGGCGCCCGAGCTTGCGCTCGCCGACGCCGAGCTGGATCCCGCCGATCACCGCCAGCATGATGGCGATCAGCACGCAGGAATAGGCGATGGCGATGCCGAACTCCCCTGCCTCGACGCGCCCGACGATGTAGGCGGTCGCCATGTTGTATTCCGCGGTGACCAGGAAGATCACGGCGCTTACCGCGGTCATGGCGCGCACGAAACTGTACACCAGCGAGGCGATGATGGCCGGACGCAGCAGCGGCAGCACCACGCGCCGAATGGTGGTCGCCGAGCGCGCGCCCAGCGTGTGCGAGGCTTCGTCGAGCGACTTGTCGATCTGCGACAGCGTGGCGATCCCGGCGCGCACGCCGACCGGCATGTTGCGGAACACGAAGCAGATCACCAGGATCGCCGCAGTGCCCGTGAGCTCGATCGGCGGCACGTTGAACGCCAGGATGTAGCTGATGCCGACCACGGTCCCCGGGATAGCGAAGCTGAGCAGTGTACCGAACTCGAACGAGCGCTTGCCGGCGAAGTCCTGCCGCGACAGCAGCCACGCCGTAAGCAGGCCGACCGCCGCGGTGAGCGGCGCGGCGACGGTGGCGATGATAAGCGTGGTGGTGAGCGAAGGCCAGGCGGCGCCGGTGAAATGCAGCCCGCGGCTTCCCATCTCTACCGCGAAGCCCGCGAGGAAATGAGCCAGGGTGAAGCTGTAGTCGCGGCCGACCGATTTCACGAAGCCGCCGACGAAAATGGTGGCGTAGATGACGAACGTGAGTACGGCCCACGGGATCGCGATGCCTGCGCATAGCCAGCGCAGGCCGCGCGGCAGCGGCACCGGCAACCCGGCGTCTCCTTTCCCGGTCACCGTGGTGTAGGAGGCGCGGCCGAGCCAGCGCTGCTGCGCCCAGAACGCCACCAGCGTGAAGACGAGAAGGACGAGCGCAAGCACCGCGGCACGGCTTTGGTCGTGCGCCGCGCCGACCACCGCGAAGTAGATCTTGACCGAGAGCACTTCATAGTTCCCGGAGAGCACCAGCGGGTTGCCAAAGTCGGCCATGCTCTCGACGAAGCCGAGCAGGAACGCTGCGGCGAGCCCCGGTCGCAACAGCGGCAGCGTGACGGTGCGGAAGGTGGTCCAGCCGCGCGCGCGCAGGGTCTGCGAGGCCTCCTCGAGCGAGGGACTGATGCCCTGCACCACGCCGAGAAGCACCAGGAACGCTATCGGCGTGAAGGCGAGGAGCTGCGCGAGCGCCACGCCCGGAAGGCCATAGATCCAGCGCGAGCGCGGGATGTCGAACCAGTCGAACATCAGGGTGCTGACCGCGCCGGCGCGACCGAAGAGCAGGATCACGGCCAGACCGATGACGAACGGCGGCGTGATGATCGGCAGCACGCTCATCACGCGCAGCACGCCCTTGAAGCGGAACGCGGTGCGCGCCGAGATCAGCGCGAACGCGAGTCCGAGGAACGTCGAGCCTGCGCCGACGATCACTGCCAGGAACACCGTGTTCCACGCGACGCCGCAGCGTAGGCTCGAGCTGAGGCAGTCGAGTCCCCACACCGAACGGTCGAAGAAGCTGGCGAAGAACGCCGCGGGCGCGATCTCGCCGGCGTTGTCGCGGACTGCGCTCTCCAGCATCACGAAGATCGGGAAGAACACGAACGCGGCGATCGTCGCCACCACCAGCCCGATCGCGCTGACGACGAACGCGTCGCCGCGACAGAAACCGCGCGCCGCGAGCCCCAGGCAGAACAGCATCAGGAACCCGGTGGCAACGAGCAACGCGCCATAGCCCATGCCCGGCTGGGTGGGCCAGCCGGCCGGCGTGATGCTCGGATGGCGGAAAAGGAACCCCTGCGCGAGGAGCAGGGCGAGCCCGACGCTGCCCGCAGCCATCAGCACCATGCCCGCACGCATGCGCGGCATCCGCCAGGGGCGCGCCGCCAACGCCGCGATCGGCGGAAGAAACAGTGCCAGCAACCACGGCCTGCCGCGAAAGCCGTGTATCAGCGCGGACGCGCTCCACCACGAACCCTCGACCCAGTACCACGGCAGCAGCGCGAGCCCTGCCGCCGTGGCAGCGATCCAGACTACTTGGGTAGTGCTTTGACTTCCTTGTCCCACTTCGAAAGGAGCCGCTTACGTTCCGCTGACGAGCCGTACTTTGCGAAGTCGTAGTCGATCACCTTGGTCTGATCGAGCCGCGGCGCCTGCGGCGGTACCCGGGCGTTCTTGTTCGAGGGGATCTGGTAGGCCTTCGCCTCGGCGCCAATGCCCTGCGCCTCCGGCGTAAGCGCCCAGTCGTACCAGGCCTTCGCCTGTTCCAGGTTCCTCGCGCCCTTGATGATGCTCATGGAGCCCACCTCGTAGCCCGTGCCTTCGCAGGGCGCCACGACCTTGATTGGGTTGCCCTGCACCGCGAAGGTCACCAGATCATGCATGAAGGTGATGCCGATGAGGGTCTCGCCGCTCGCGGTGGCCTTGGCCGGCGCCGCGCCCGACTTGGTGTACTGGTTGATGTTGCGATGCAGGCGCTTCAGGTAATCGAAGCCCTTGTCCTCGCCGTGGATCTGCACCATGGTGGCGAGCATCGTGTACGAGGTGCCCGAGGAGTTCGGATCGGCGACCTGGACCTCGTCCTTGTACTTGTCCGACAGCAGGTCGCTCCAGCACTTCGGCTCGGGCAACTTCTTCTTCGCCAGGAGCTCGCTGTTGTAGCCGAAGCCAAGAACGCCAGCGTACACGCCGACCGTGCGGTACTTCGACTGTTCCGCCTGCTTCACCGCCCAGGGGGCGAGGTCCTTCAGCATCGGGGAGCGGTATTCGAGCGTCAGCCCCTCCTCGGCCGCCTGAAGATGCGGGTCGCCGGTGCCGCCCCACCAGATGTCGCCGCGCGGATTGGCGGATTCTGCCTTGACCTGTGCGTAGAGCTCGCCGCTCGACTTGCGCGTCATCGCGACCTTGATGCCGGTCTTGCGCTCGAACGCCGTCACCATGGCGCGGCACCACTCTTCCTGCACCGTGCAGTACAGGACGAGATTGCCCTGCGCCGTGGCCGAGCTTGAGAAAAGCGTCGGCGCAGCCAGCGCCAGGGCCAGCATTACTTGCCTCATGACATCCTCCTCTCCAGTTTTTCGTTAGCTTGCCCTACTCCGGTAACCGCGACCAGCGCCTCCTTCAGCCCCGGCGCGCAGGCGAGAACGGCATTGCCGCGCTGCAGCGCGTCGCCCGCGAGGTAGTCGTTGGTCCAGCCGCCCGCCTCGCGCACCAGGAGCAGCCCGGCCAGGGTGTCCCAGGAATTGATATGCAGCTCGCAGTAGCCGTGGGTTCGCCCGGCAGCGACGTAGGCGAGGCCCAGCGCGCCTGACCCGGCGCGCATGAATATCGCCCCGGCGTCGAGGATCCGCTCGAGCAATCCGGTATAGGCGCGCACCGGACGGCGCGCGGACCAGCCGAGCTCGATGATCGCGCGCCGCATGTCGCTCAAGTCGGCGACGCGCATCGCGCGGTCGTTCAGGAACGCACCGCGTCCAAGGCGCGCGCGGTAGAGCTCCCCGTACATCGGCGCAGCGATCGCGCCGAGGAGAAGCTGGCCCTCCGAGATGAACGCGATCGAGACACAGAAATGCGGGATGCGGTGCGCGAAATTGGCGGTGCCGTCTATCGGGTCGATCACCCAGACGGCGTCTCCCGTTCCCTCGGTGCCGCCCTCCTCGCCCAGGAAGGCGTCGCGCGGGAAGCGCTCCTTCAAGCGGTCGATGATGAGGCGCTCGACCTCGCCATCGGCGACTGTAATGAAATCTTGCTTACCTTTTAACTGGGTAGAAACACCTGACTCGAAGTACTTCCTGGCGAGTTCACCAGCCTCGCGCGCGACCGCAGCGAGCGCAGCTTCCCTCGTATCGAGCGCCCCCTCGTTCATGTTTTCCAGTATCGCTGCGCGAGTGGCCTAAGGCAATTATGGCCGATGCGCGCATGGGTGAGCGGGTGCGCTCTTGCGGGATCCTGGTCGCCTTCCACAACCAGCCACCCGGCATATGCGGCGTTCGCCAGGTTTTTTAGGATCGGCTCGAAATCGATCGAGCCGTCGCCGGGAACCGCGAACACATCGCCGACCACCGAATCGAGAAAGCTCCAGTCTTTCTGCCTCGCCTGCTCGAGCCTGTCCTTGCGGATGTCCTTGCAGTGCACGTGCACGAGGCGTTTTGCGTGGCGCGTGAGCGTACGCATCGGGTCGCCCCCGGCGAACGTCAGGTGGCCGGTGTCGAGCAACAGGCCAACGGCTTTCGTGCCGTCCATCATGCGGTCGACCTCTTCCTCGGACTGGATCACCGTTCCCATATGGTGGTGGTAGGCGAGCTTCAGCTCCTGGGTTCTCAAGTAATCCGAAACGGCGTTCAGATCTCGGCAAAATCCTTGCCACTCTTTCTCGGCGAGCTGTGGTCGCTGGGACAGCGGCACCTTGCGGTCCCCGTGCACGCAACGCGACACTTCGCAGAACACCATGGCCGTCGCGCCCAGCTTCCTGAGAAGCGTGGTATGCGGCTGCATCGCCTTGATCTCGTCTTTCACTGAGCGCTCGAGCAGCCTCGCGCTGTACCACCCGGACACGAGGCTTAATCCATGCTCCTCCAGGATGGGGCCCAGAACCTTGGCCTCGCGCGGAAACTTCCGGCCGAGCTCGACCCCTTCATATCCCGCGAGCTTCGCCTCCGTGAGGCAGGTTTCGAGCGAATTGTTATCGCCCAGCTCGGGCAGGTCGTCGTTGGTCCACGTGAGCGGATTGATGCCGATTCGCACGCTCATGCGCCAAGCCTCTGGCGTTTGCGGCCGCGTTCGTAGGCTGCACGAGCTTTCTTCTGTCCGGCAGTTCGCGGCACCTCGGTGACCGCGACGTCCCACCAGGCGCCGCCTTCAGCGGTGCCGCGGCGCGGGTCGGTCTCGATCACTATGACTGAGGTCTTGCGCGCCCGCAGGGCTTTTTCCAGAGCCCCCTTCAAGGAAGAAAGACCTTCGACCTTTTCTGCCGCAGCACCAAGGCTTCGCGCATGCGCGGCGAAATCAACGCGCGGCGCCTCGGTGCCGAGCAAGTTGTTGAACGAAGCGCCGCCGGTCGCGGCCTGAAGCCGCTCGATGCAGCCGAAGCCGCGGTTGTCGAGCACCACGATGACGAGCTTCGCGCCGAGCGCAACCGAGGTCGCGATCTCGGAGTTGAGCATCAGGTAGCTGCCGTCGCCCACCAGCACGCAGACTTCGCGCTTCGGGTGCGCGAGCTTCACGCCCAGCCCGCCGGCGATCTCGTAGCCCATGCACGAATAGCCGTATTCGAGGTGATAGCCGGTCGAGTCGGTCGCGCGCCAAAGCTTGTGGAGCTCACCCGGCACCCCGCCGGCGGCGCACACCACCACTGAGTTCTTTGGAAGAAGCGAATTCACTAACCCCAGAACCTGCGCATCGGTCGGCTTGCCTGCCTTTGCACTCTTCCCTCTTTCGGGTGCGATAACGCGCTCGACTGTGCCGTTCCATGCGCGTGCGAGGCGCGCGGCTTCGTCGGTCCACGCCGCCGGAGCTCGCCAGCCGCTCAGCGCCTGCCCGAGCGACTCGAGGCCTGCATCCGCGTCCGCGACCAACGATAGCGCACCGTGCTTCGCGGCGTCGAACGCACCGACGTTCAGCTGTATGAGCTTCGCGGTGGCGAAGAGCGCGCGCGAGCCGGTGGCAAAATCGCCGAGCCGCGTGCCGATAGCGAGAACGAGGTCGGCGCGGACCGCAAGCGCATTCGCGGCGTGCGCTCCGGTGACCCCGATCGCGCCCACGTTGCAGGGGTGATCCCAGGCGAGGCTTCCCTTGCCCGCCTGCGTCTCGGCCACGGGAAGGCCGTGCGCGTCGGCGAAGTCGGCGAGGCGCTTTTCCGCCAGTGCGTACTTCACCCCCCCGCCGGCAATGACCAGGGGCCTTTTGGAGGCACGAAACGCTTTCGACACCGCTTCGGCTTCAGCCGCATCCGGTGGGGGCTTCCTTATTCGATGCATCCGCCGGCGGAAGAACTCAATGGGGTAGTCGTAAAGCTCGGTTTGCACATCCTGTGGCAGCGCGAGCGTGACAGGACCGCAATCGGCGGGATCGAGCAGCACGCGCAGCGCGGCGGGCAGGCTGACGAGGAGCTGCTCCGGGCGCGTAATGCGGTCGAAGTAGCGCGAGACCGGCCGGAAGCAGTCGTTCACCGAGGCGCCTGAGTCGCCGAAGTGCTCCAGCTGCTGCAGCACCGGGTCGGGACGGCGGCTCGCGAAGACGTCGCCGGGAAGAAAGAGCACCGGCAAGCGGTTCACGTGCGCCACCGCCGCTGCAGTCACCATGTTGCTCGCGCCCGGGCCGATCGAGGTAGTGCACGCCATCATGCGGCGGCGCGCGTGCGCTTTCGCGAACGCGATCGCGGCGTGTGCCATCGCTTGCTCGTTATGCGCGCGCAGCGTTGGCAGCCTGCGCCGCGCGGCGTGTAAAGCGGGCCCCAGACCGGCCACATTCCCGTGGCCGAAGATCGCCCAGACCCCGGCGAAAAGTGGTACGCCATCGATCTCCTGGCTCGCCACGAAACGAACCAGCGCTTCCGCCATGGTGATGCGAACCGCAGCCACGTGCCTCCCCTCTCTCGATTTATCATACACAACAAGAATGCTGGAAATCGCCCAGTTCGGGGCTGGACGTATCGGCCAGATCCACGCCGCCAACATCGCGGCCACGAAGGACGCGCGGCTGCGCTACATCGTGGACGTGAATGCCGATGTCGCGCGCAAGCTCGCCCAGCGCTACGGCGCGAGGGTCGCGGCCGAGCGCGACGCCCTCGCCGACCGCGAGGTGGGAGCAGCGCTCATTGCCTCGTCGACCGACACGCATGCCCGCCTCGCAATCGCGGCCGCGCGCGCCGGCAAGGCGATCTTCTGCGAAAAGCCGATCGATCTTTCGCTTTCGAAGGTGGATTCGTGTCTCCACGAAGTTGAAAAAGCGGGCGTGCCGATGTTCGTCGGCTTCAACCGCCGTTTCGACCCGAGCTTCAGCGCGCTCAAAGCTCGCGTCGACGCCGGCGAAATCGGCGCGGTCGAACAAGTGGTGATCTCGAGCCGAGACCCGGGGCCGCCGCCGCTTGCCTACATCAAGGTCTCCGGCGGCATGTTCCGCGATATGACGATTCACGACTTCGACATGGCGCGCTGGCTGCTCGGCGAGGAGCCGGTCGAAGTGTTCGCCATGGGGGAGTGCCTGGTCGATCGCAGGATCGGCGCCGCCGGGGATATCGACTCGGCGATGGTGCTGCTGCGTACCGCGTCGGATCGGATGTGCCACATCAACAATTCGCGCCGCGCGGCGTACGGCTACGACCAGCGCATCGAGGTGTTCGGTGCCGGAGGCATGCTGCGCGCGGAGAATCTCGGCGCGACCACGGTCGAGCACTTCGGCCCGCGCGGCACGGTCGCCGACCGGCCGCTCGATTTCTTCCTTGAGCGCTACGCGGACGCCTACCGCGCCGAGATGAGCGCATTCGTGCGTGCCTTGACGCAAAAAACACCCATGCCTGTCGGCGCGAAAGACGGCCGCCAGGCCCTGGTTCTCGCCGAAGCCGCGCTGCAGTCGCATAAGAAGAAGCAGGCCATCCGCATTGGTTAACTTCGCCCTGTTCGGCGCCGGACGTATCGGGCGCATGCACGCGGAGAACCTCGCGCAGCGCAGCGACGCGAGGCTCGTCTATGTCGTCGACACCAAGCCCGAGGCCGCGCGTGCGCTCGCTGAGCGGCTCGGCGCGAGGCAGGCCGGCGTGGAAGAGGCGCTTTCGGATCCTCAAGTCCATGCCGTCCTTATCGCATCGTCGACCGGCAGTCACGCCGATCTTTCGATCGCCGCAGCGCGCGCGGGCAAGGCCATCTTCTGCGAGAAACCCGTCGATCTCACGCTGGCGAAGGTGGACGTGTGCATCAGGGAAGTGAGAAAAGCGCGGGTGCCGATGTTCGTCGGCTTCAATCGGCGCTTCGACCCGAGCTTCCGCGACCTTAAGAAGCGCCTGGATGCGGGCGTGATCGGCAGGCTGGAACAGGTGATCATCACCAACCGCGACCCGGGCCTGCCCGAGCTACGCTTCCTCGCGTCCTCGGGCGGGCTCTTTCTCGACTTCACCATCCACGACTTCGACATGGCGCGCTGGCTGCTCGGCGAGGAACCGGTCGAAGTGTTCGCCTGGGGCGCAGTGCTGGTTGATCCGCGCGTGCGCACCGAGGGCAAGGATATCGACACCGCGATGCTGCTGCTGCGCACCGCGAGCGGCAAGATGTGCCATATCAACAACACGCGCCGCGCGGTCTATGGCTACGACCAGCGCATCGAGGTGCTCGGCGCGAAAGGAATGCTGCGCGCAGCGAACCTTGCGCCAACCAGCGTCGAGCGCTCGGACGCCGAGGCGACCTGCGCGGACAATCCCTGGCCCAATTTCCAGACGCGCTACGCCGCGGCGTACGCGGCGGAGCTCTCATCGTTCATCCGAAGTTTCGAGAAGCGCCAGCCGGTCGAGGTCGGGCCCGAGGACAGCCGGCAGGTGCTGGTGCTCGCCGCGGCCGCGCTCAAATCCAGCCAGACCGGTAGACCGGTCAGATTGAAATAGAACCTCGGAAAGGCAGCCGGGGTCCACCAAGGACTATGGACCAGGCCGAGCGCAAGGACACCGCCCAGCACGCGCTGGTTTATGTCGCGATCGCGGTAGCCGTTGTAGTGATTCTGGTCCTTCTCTGGTATGCGATCGACGTAGTCCTTTTGGCCTTTGTCGGCGTGCTCGCGGCAATCCTGCTACGCGCGCCGGCGGTAATCCTCGGCGACAGGGACGCGACGCCTCACTAATCCAGGCCCATCGAGCCGATGATGCGGTCCCACTCGGCGTGGCCTTCGCGCCAG
>DASTPE010000032.1:0-25252 GCA_035762345.1 Burkholderiales bacterium | reverse complement strand
CGTACGCAAAACCGAATTTCGACCCTGACCCCGAATCCGGTCATTTAGCGCGCTTCGCGAGGAACGCGCGCACGCGCCACTGGGTCTCGTCCTGCGCGAGAAGCGTGGCGGTCGCTTCGAGCTCACGCTCATAGCCGTTGTGCGCGCCGATGCAGGCTTTCGCCTCGGCGAGCGCCGTTGCCGGCAGCGAGACGATGTCGCGTGCGATGGAGCGAGCGCGCGCCGCCAGCTCGGACGCCGGCACCGCCCAGTGCACGACGCCGAGCGCCGCGGCCTGCGCACCGCTGATCACCTCGGCCCCGAGAATGAGCCGCTTCGCGACCGCAATTCCGGCGATGCGCGGCAGGCGCTGCGTGCCACCCGCGCCGGGAATGAGGCCGAGGCGCGGCTCGGGAAGGCCGAGGCGCGCGTCCTCGGCGACGATCCGCAGGTCGCAGGCAAGCGCGAGCTCGAGTCCCCCGCCGAGAGCCGAAGCGCCGATCTCGGCAAGCGTGACCTGCGGCAGGCGCTCGAGGCGTGCGAAGACGCGCTGGATCTCGCGCACGAAGCCCACCATGCGAGCCCGCCCGTCGACGCTGTCGAAGCGGCTGCGCATCAGCTCCAGGTCCGCCCCGGCGCAGAAGGCCTTTTGGTCGGAACGCAGCAGCAGCACGGAGCTTCCCTGCAGCTCGCCGAGCATCCCTTCCAGGCGCGCTAGCCACGCCTCGTCGATCGCGTTCACCGGCGGGCGCGCGAGCGTGGCGACGGCGAGCGGCCCTTCGCGTTCGAGCGAAATCATGGGGCGAGAATGGCAGGGCGTCCGCGCGGCGGGCTTGATTCAGATCAAAGCCCCCCGCGCCTTCCGGCCGACAATCGAGCCATGTTGCTCGAATCGGGCACGCTGGCCGAGCACCACCGGCGCTGCGACGCGCTCTTCATCGCTGCGCGCGAAGCTGCCGCTTCGGCCAGGCCGCAGACCTTGATCGCGCGCGTGAGCGAGCTGCGCGAGGCGCTCCTCAGCCACTTCCGCTACGAGGAGGAGCACGTCTTCCCGCTCTACGAGCAGGCGAGCGGCCTCGAGGGCGCGACCGAATGGCTGTGCGCCCAGCACGACGACATGCGCGGCATGCTGTGGCTGCTCGGCACGATCTCGCCCGAGGCTGAGCGCGATCGCTACCAGTCCGAGCTCGCCGCGCTCCAGGCGACCTTCGACGCGCACGCTGCCGACGAAGAAAAGCGCATGTACCCGGTATTCGAGCGGCTGCTCCGAAAGTGACGCCATGGCGCTGATGATCACCCTTGAATGCACCGCCTGCGACGCCTGCAAGCCAGTGTGCCCGAATGAGGCGATCGCCGCCGGTGAGCCCTACGTGATCGACGCGCTGCGCTGCACCGAGTGCGTCGGCGCCGAGGACGAGCCGCAGTGCAAGCTCGTCTGCCCGGTCGCGAACTGCATCATTCCCAACTCCGATTTTGCCGAGACGCGCGACGAGCTGCTCGCGAAGTACCGCGCGCTGCACCAATGATCAAGGCCGTCATCTTCCTCAAGCGCCTGCCGGGCATGACGCCCGAGCGCTTCCAGGAGCACTGGCGCACGCGCCACGCCGAGCTCATCGTGCGGCTGCCCGGCATCCGGCGCTACGTGCAGAACTTCGCGCTCGAGCCGGATAGCGCCTGGGACGGCATCGCCGAGTCCTCGTTCGACGACACCGCGGCGATGAAGGCGCTCGCCCGCAGCCCCGAGTACGCCGCGGTGCTCGCCGACGAGCCGAACTTCCTCGAGCGCGAGGCCATGGCCTCGATCATCACCGAGGAGCGCGTGGTCAAGGACGGCCCCGCCTCTGGCGCAAAGACGATCGCATGGGCGCGGCGCGACGGCAAAGTCTCCGTGGAGGCGTTCTTCAGGGAATGGTTTGGACAGGGCAAGCGCACGGCAGACGATCCCGGCGTTGTGCGCTATGTCCAATGTCCCGTGCGCCGCGCGGTCTACGACAGCGGCCGCACGCCGGCCTACGACGGCGTCGAGATGATGTGGCTGCGCTCGGCCGCCGAGCACCCTTCGGGCTGGGCGCTCATGGGCGAGCGCGTGCAACTGGCGTAGCGGCCTGCGGCGCGAGCCCCTTGGCGAGCTCGCGCAGCACGAACTTCTGGATCTTCCCGGTCGGCGTGCGCGGCATCTCCGCGAGCTGCTCCAGCCGCTCGGGCCAGAAGTGCTTCGAGAATCCCTCGGCCGCCAGGTGCCGGCACACCTCCTCCAGGCTCACCGACTTGTTGCGCCGCACGGTGACGAACGCGCAGGCGCGTTCCTGCAGCCGCGGGTCGGGCATCGCCACCACCGCCGCGTCCACGATCGCCGTCATGCGGTAGAGCGCGGTCTCGATCTCGATTACCGGGATGTTCTCGCCGCCGCGGATGATGACGTCCTTGCTGCGGCCGCAGATGCGGATGTAGCCGTCGGCATCCATGCGCGCGAGATCGCCGGTGTCGAACCAGCCATCCGGGTCCAGGCGGTAGAGCTGCGGGCGCTTGAGGTAGCCAACGAAGAGCGACGCGCCGCGCACTTGCATCGCGCCCGCCTCGCCGCGGGGAACCTCGCGGCCGTCGGAGCCGACGATGCGCACCTCGCCGTTCTCGATCGCGCGGCCGTCAGACTCATCCGTGCGGGAGCCGTCGGGCGGCGTGACGGTCACGCTGTCGCACTCGGTCATGCCCCAGGAGGCGGCGACCGCGAGCCCCAGGCGGCTGCGCGCCGCCCCGACCACCGCCGGCGGGATCGGCGCCCCCGAGCTCGCGAACAGGCGCAGCGTCGGCAGGCGCACGTTCAGCTCGACCAGGTCGGCGAGGAACGGCGTCGCGGCGAAGCAGAACGTGGCGCCGTTCGCGTTGATGAGCTGCGCGGCGCGTGCCGCGCGCCAGATGTCGGTGAGCACGAGCGGCACGCCGAGCATGAGTGACATCAGCATGCCGTAGCAGAAGCCGAGCTGATGGGCGAGCGGCGAAGGCATGAAGATCACATCAGCCGCGCCGAGGCGCATGTGGCGCGCGAACGCCGCCACCGCGCCGAGCAGCGTGTTCGACGTGTGCAGCACGCCCTTCGGCTCGCCGGTGGTGCCGGAGGTGTACATGAGCTGGGTGACGTCGTCCGGGGCGAGCCGTGCGCCGCGCAGGAAGCCGCTCGCCGCGGCAGAGAAATCGATCTCGAGCAGCCGCAGGCCAGGAATCTCGGCCGCGAGCTGACGCGCGAGCGCGCCGTGGTCGAAGCCGCGGAAGCTCTGCGGCGCGATGAGCACGCGCGACTCGGCGAGCCGCAGCATGAACGAGAGCTCGCGGTGGCGGAAGATCGGCATCAGCGGGTTCGCCACCGCGCCCAAGCGCACCGTGGCGAGGTACAGCGCGACGAACTCCCACCAGCTCGGCAGCTGGAACGACACCACGTCGCCGGCGCGCACCCCGGCGCGCTCGAGCGCGCCGGCGGCCGCAGCCGTGCGCCGCGCGAGCTCGGCCCAGGTGAGGCGGGTCTCGGTCTCCTCTTCCATGCGCCAGCCGACGATCGCGGCGACGCCGGGCTTCTCGTCCGCCCAGCGGTCGAGGTAGTCGGTCGCTACCCGCCCGGGCCAGATGCCGCACGCGCGCTCGCGCGCCACGCGCCCGGCATCGAGGAGAAAACCTTCGAGCGGTTTCATCCCAGGCTGACGTTAGCGGCGCCAAGCCCGGAGTTGGTTGATCTGTATCAAAGGCTTTGCGCGTGGCTGTGGCAAACATGTCCGCCAGGCCTACTCAGAGGAGAGAACCATGCGCGCAAGAATCACGGCAGTCGCCGCCGGCGCGGCGTTGCTGCTCCCGCTCGGCGCCTACCCGCAGGTCGTGCAGCTCAAGATCGCGAACTACTTCCCGCCGCCCTCGCAGCAGGCGAAGACCACGGCTGCGTTCGGCGAGGACCTCGAGAAGCGCTCCGGCGGCCGCATCAAGGCGCAGCACTTCGCCGGAGGATCGCTCCTCACCGGGCCGAACATGTACAAGGGCATCGAGTCCGGCATCGCCGACATCGGCTATTCGCACGTCTACTACACGCCCGGGCGCATGCCGGCGAGCGAGTCGATCGGGCTGCCGATCGGCATCCCGACCGGCTGGGTCGGCGGCCACGTCGGCAACGACTTCTACGAGCGCTTCAAGCCGAAGGAGTTCGACGGCGTGAAGCTGCTGTCGCTGCACGCCAACGGCCCGAGCCTGGTGATCTCGAAGCGGCCGGTCGCCAAGCTCGAGGACCTGAAGGGACTCACCATCCGCGCGCCGGGGGTCACCGGCGACATCGCCCGGGCGCTCGGCGCCACGCCGACGCCGACGCCGATGATGGAGGTATACGACTCGATCTCCAAGGGCGTCAACGACGCGGTGCTCTCGCCCTACGAGACGCTGCGCACCTTCCGCTTCGCCGAAGTGGCGAAGCACGTCACGGTCAACTGGCAAACGGGCGGCTCGTTCCCCTTCTACATGGTGATGAACAAGCGCGCGTACGAGGGCCTGGCCCCGGACCTGCGCGGCGTCGTCGACGCGCTGACCGCCGAGTACCAGGAGCGCTTCGCGCGCATGTGGAACGACATCGACGTGGAAGGCCGCGCCTTCGCGAAGGAGAAGGACGTCGTTTACATCGAGCTCTCCGCCCAGGAGGCTGCGCGCTGGCAGAAGGCGGTCGAGCCGGTGATTAGCGGTTACGTGAAGTCCATGCAGAGCAAGGGCTTCCCGGAGACGGAGACCAAGGGCTGGATCGACTATCTGCGCAGCCGCAGCGCGTACTGGACCGCGCAGCAGGTGAGCCGCAAGATCGCCGCGGCGACCGGCCCGATGGAGCTGCGGCCCGAGGCGCTGAAGCAGTAGGCGATGCCGGGGAAGTTCGAGCGCCTCAACGCGGCGGTGTGCGGCGGGGCCGAGGCGCTCGGCGTCGCCGCCGCGGTCTTCATGATCGCGCTCACCTGCGCCGACGTGCTCGGCGCCAAGCTCTTCCGGTCGCCGGTGCCCGGCTCGCTCGACATGATGATGCTCGCGCAGCTCGTCGCCGTGACCTTCGCGGCGGCGGGCGCGCTCCTCCAGCGGCGGCATATCGCGGTCGACTTTTTCGCCGAGCGCCTGCCGCGCCGCGCGCGCGCCGTGCTAAACGGCGCGGTGAGCCTCGCCTGCCTCGCGCTCTTTGCCGTCGTCGCCTGGCGGCTCCTCGCGCACGGCGTGGAGCTGCAAAAGAGCCGCGAAGTCACCGCCACCGCGGCGATCCCGCTCGCGCCGTTCGCCTACGCCGCGGCCCTCGCCATGGTGCCGATGTGCCTGGTGCTCGCGCAGCACCTGCTGGGCTCGCTCGCCGAGGCGCGGCGCGATGAGCCCTGAAGCCACCGGCGTCGCCGGCATCGTCGCGCTGCTCGCGCTTTTCCTCCTGAGGGTGCCGATCGCGTTCGCCATGATGATGGTGGGCTTCGGCGGATTCGCCGCGCTTTCGGGCACCGCGCCGGCGCTCGCGCTGCTGCCGCAGGACCTGTTCGACACCTTCACGTCCTATCCCCTGTCGGTGATCCCGATGTTCATCCTCATGGGCGCGTTCGCCTTTGCCTCCGGGATCAGCGAGCGGCTCTTCGCCGCCGCCTACGCCTGGGTGGGCGGCCTGCGCGGCGGCCTGACGATCGCCACGGTGCTCGCCTGCGCCGGGTTCGCCGCGATCTGCGGCTCGACCGCGGCGACCGCCGCCACGATGGGCAAGATCGCGCTGCCCGAGATGAAGCGCTACGGCTACGACGACACGCTCGCCACCGGCGCGGTCGCCGCCGCGGGCACGCTCGGCATCCTCATCCCGCCGAGCACGGTGTTCATCGTCTACGCGATCCTCACCGAGGAGTCGATCGGCAAGCTGTTCATCGCCGGCATCGTGCCGGGGATCCTGCTGACGCTGCTCTTCATCGCGACCGTGGCGCTGCTCTGCGCAGCCAAGCCGCAACTCGGCCCGCCCGGACCCGCCACCAGCCTGGCGGCGAAACTGAAAGCGACGCGCGGCATCGTCGAAGCGCTCCTGCTCTTCGTGCTGGCGATCGGCGGCCTGATGCTCGGCTGGTTCAGCCCGACCCAGGCGGGCGCGATCGGCGCGGGCGGCGCGCTCGCGATCGGGCTGGCGCGGCGCAAGCTCAGCTGGAAGAGCTTCGTTCAGGCCGGCCGCGAAGGCCTCGCCACCAGCTGCATGGTGATGTTCATCATCGCCGGCGCGATCGTGTTCGGCCACTTCATGGCGGTGTCGAAGATCCCGTTCACGCTCGCCGACTGGGTGGGCGAGCTGCCGCCGCACCGCATGGCGATCATGGGCGTGATCATCGTCATCTACTTCCTCGGCGGCTTCTTCATGGACTCGATGGCGCTCATCGTGGTCACGCTGCCGATCTTCTATCCCGTGGTGCGCAAGCTCGGCTTCGACCCGATCTGGTTCGGCGTGATGATCGTGCTGCTGTGCGAGATGGGAGTGATCACGCCGCCGGTGGGGGTCAACGTGTTCGTGATCAAGGGCATCGCCCCCGACGTGCCGCTGTACCGCATCTTCCGCGGCATCTTCCCGTTCCTGGGCGCGATCGTCCTGCTCACCGTGACGATCCTGTTCGTGCCGGGAATCGCCACCTTCCTTCCCGGCCTGGTGAAGTAGGCAAAACGTGACCAAGATCAAAATGCGGCCGCCGGTTTCGGCCACGCTTGCACCCATGGGCCGCACCTGGTCCGCCGAGATCGCCCGCCTCGAGGAGCGCGAGGCGCAGGCGCGCGCCGCGGGCGGCGAGGAGCGGCTCGCCGCGCAGCGCCGCGCCGGCAAGCTGACCGCTCGCGAGCGCGTCGAGGCGCTGCTCGACCCCGGCAGCTTCGTCGAGCTCGGCATGTTCGCCGAGCACCAGTGCCGCGATTTCGGCATGGCCGAGAAGAGGTACCCCGGCGACGGCGTGATCGCCGGCTATGGCGCAATCGCGGGCCGCAGCGTCTACGTCTATTCCGAGGACGCGACCGTGCTCGGCGGCTCCACCGGGCGCGTGCACGGCACGAAGATCCATAACGTGCTGCGCCAGGCGCGCAGCCACGGCGTGCCGGTGATCGGCCTGCACGACTCCGGCGGCGCGCGCATCCAGGAAGGCATGGACAACGTCTATGGCATGACCGGCGTGTTCCGCGAGAACGTGCTCGCCTCGGGCGAGGTGCCGCAGATCGTAGGCGTGATGGGCACCTGCGCCGGCGGCGCCGCCTACTCCGCGGCGCTCGCCGACTTCGTCGTGCAGGTGGAGAAGAGCTCGCATCTCTTCGTCACCGGCCCGGCGATGGTCGAGGAGGTCCACGGCGAGCGAATCGGCGCCGAGGCGCTCGGCGGCGCCGAGGTGCACCGCACCCGCTCTGGCGTCACGCACCTCGTCGCGCGCGACGACCGCCACTGCCTCGCGCTCATCCGCGAGCTCCTCGATTACCTGCCGCAGAGCCACCGCGAGCCCGCGGCGCGCAAGAGCACGGCCGACGCGCCGGACCGGCCGGTGCCGGAGCTCGAGAGTATCGTGCCCCTCGATCCCGATGCCGGCTACGACATGCGCGCGGTGGTGCGCGCGATCGCGGACGAACGCCGCTTCCTCGAGATCCAGGCGGGCTTCGCGCCCAATCTCGTCGCCGGCTTCGCGCGCCTCGGCGGGCGGCCGGTCGGCATCGTGGCGAACAACCCGGAGGCCCTCGGCGGACGCATCGATCTCGATGCCGCCGACAAGGCGTCGCGCTTCGCGCGCACCTGCGACGCGTTCAACATTCCGATCGTGACGCTCGCGGACTCGCCGGGATTCCTGCCCGGCGTTGCGCAGGAGCACGCCGGCCTCGTGCGGCACGGCGCGAAGATGCTGCACGCCTGGGTCGAGACCTCGGCGCCGAAAGTTTCGGTGGTGCTGCGCAAGATGTACGGCGGCGCGATCCCCGCGATGGGCGTCCACGAGATCGGCTTCGACCGGGTATTCGCCTGGCCAACCGCGGAGATGCAGATGGTGCCCGCGGTGCCGGCGGTGAAGATCCTGTGCCGGCGCGAGCTCGAGGCGGCGCCGGCGCCCGACGAGCTCCTCGCGCGCAAGATCGCCGAGTACCGCGAGCTCTATCTCAGCCCCTACCACTCGGCGTCGCTGCTCGTGGTCGACGCCGTGATCCGGCCGCAGGACACGCGCAAGGCGCTCACCTCGGCGCTGCGCCTGCTCGAGGGCAAGTCGCGCCCGCGGCGCAAGCGCTCGAATCCCCCGCAATGAAGAAAGAGACCTTCTTTACGACCGACAGCGGCATCCCCGTCAAAGCCGTCTACACGCCGGAGGATTTCCCCGAGCGCGACTACGCCGCCAAGCTCGGCCTGCCCGGCGAGTACCCCTACACGCGCGGCGTGTACCCGACGATGTACCGCGGCCAGTTCTGGACGATGCGCCAGTACGCGGGCTTCGGCACCGCGGAGGAGACCAACCGCCGCTTCCGCTACCTGCTCGGCGAGGGCTCGACCGGCCTTTCCATCGCCTTCGACCTGCCGACGCAGCTCGGGCTGGACTCCGACGATCCGGCCGCCGAGGGCGCGGTGGGCCGCGTCGGCGTCGCGGTGGACTCGCTCGCCGACATGGAGACGATCTTCGAGGGCATCCCGCTCGAGCGCGTCTCCACCTCGATGACCATCAACGCGACCGCGCCGGTGCTCCTCGCCATGTACGTCGCGGTGGGCGAGCGCCAGGGCGTGCCGGCAGCGAAGCTCGCCGGCACCACGCAGAACGACATCCTGAAGGAGTTCATCGCGCGCGGCACCTTCATCTTCCCGCCGCAGCCGAGCCTGAAGCTCGCGCTCGACATCGTCGAGTACTGCCAGCGCAGCCTGCCGCGCTGGAACACGATGAACATCGCCGGCTACCACATCCGCGAGGCCGGCGCCGACGCGGTGCAGGAGCTCGCCTTCACCCTCGGCAACGCGATCGCGTACATCGAGGCTGCCGCGGCGCGCGGGCTGGCGGTGGACGAGTTCGCCCCGCGCCTGTCCTATAGCCTGGGCTGCTTCCGCGACCTTTTCGAAGAGATCGCCAAGTACCGTGCGGCGCGCCGGCTCTACGCAGGCATCATGAAGGAGCGCTTCGGCGCGCGCGACCCGAAGAGTCTGCTCTTCCGCACCTTCAGCGGCTCGTGCGGCTCGACGCTCGTCGCCCAGCAGCCGCTCAACAACGTGGTGCGCGTCACGCTGCACGCGCTGATGGGCGTGCTCGGCGGCCACCAGGCGATCCACACCGCGTGCTGGGACGAGGGCTTCGCGATTCCCTCGCAGGAGGCGGCCACCCTCGCGCTGCGCACGCAGCAGATCCTCGCCTACGAATCGGGCATCGCCCATACGGTCGACCCGCTCGCCGGCTCCTACTACGTCGAGTCACTCACCGACGAGATCGAGCGGCGGGCGGAGGAGCTGCTCAGGCGCATCGACGCCATGGGCGGCATGCTGCGCGCGATCGAGTCGGGCGCGATCGCGCACGAGATCGAGGCTTCGAGCGTGCGCTACCAGCAAGCGCTGGACAGCGGCGAGAAGGTGATCGTCGGGCTGAACCGCTTCCAGTCGCAGGAGGCCGAGGAAGCGCACGGCTTGTTCGAGGCCGATCCCAGGGTCGAGGCGCGGCAGAAGGCGAGCCTTGCTGCGGTGAAGAAGCGGCGATCCCAGGCAGACGTGGAAGTTGCTTTGCGGGAACTCGACAAGACGATTGTTAATGAAAAGAACGTGATGCCGGCGGTGCTCGGCGCGGTGAAGGCCTACGTCACCGTGGGCGAGATCTGCGGCGTGATGCGCCGCCGCTGGGGCGAGTACCGGGGGCGATGACGATGCGCGTGCTTCTCGCCAAGGTGGGGCTCGACGGCCACGACCGCGGCCTGAAAATCGTCGCCCACCACCTGCGCGAGGCGGGCATGGAGGTCATCTACCACGGGCTGCGCTCAACGCCCGAGGACGTGGCGCGCGCCGCGCTCGAGGAGCAGGCGGACCTAGTCGGCCTGTCGTTCCTCGCGGGCGACCACCTGACGCTCGCGCCGAAGGTCCTCGCCGAGCTGCAGCGCGCGAAGCTCGGCCATCTTCCCCTCGTCGTAGGCGGAATCGTGCTCAAGCGCGACATCCCACGGCTTGAAGCCATGGGCGTGCGCCGGGTGTTCCTGCCCGGCACGCCGCCCGCCGAGATCGTCCAGTACATCCGAGAAGGAGCGCAGTCATGATCATCGACGTGCACCGGCACCTCGTCATCAAGGGCACCGTCCAGGGCAGCTACATCCAGGCGGCTTCGAAGAGCTTCAGCATGATGTACAACAAGGCGAACAAGACCGACATCACGCCGCGCGAGTACATCGACGACATCGTGCGCAAGGACATCGACCCGAACGCCGATAACGTGGTGGCCGAGATGGACGCGGCAGGCGTGGACGTGTCGGTGATCTTCCCCGTGGACTACGGGCTGCTGCTGGGCGAGGCGCCGATCCACATCTTCGAGCAGAACAAGCTCTACGCCGAGATCGCGCGGCGCCACGCCGACCGCATGATCCCGTTCGTAGCGATCGACCCGCGTCGCCAGGGCGGGCTCAAGCACTGCGAGCGCGCCTTCCGCGAGTGGGGCATGAAGGGCTTCAAGCTGCACGCCGGCGTCGGCTACATGCCCGACGACCCGGTGTGCAACTGGGTGTACGAAAAAGCGACCGAGTGGGAGATCCCGATCATGTGCCACACCGGCGGCGCGCCCTCGGCGCCGCTGCGCTGGGAATGCTCCCGTCCGGCGTACTTCGCTTCGGCCGCCGCGCGCTATCCGGACGCCACGTTCATCTTCGCGCACGCCGGCGACGTCGGCTGGTGGCAGGAGGCGATGCAGGCGGCGGCGTGGCTGCCGAACGTGTACCTGGATCTGTCGCTGTGGCAGAAGCCGTTCCGCAAGATGCCGTACCGCGAGTTCACGGCGTGGCTACGCCACCTCACCGACATGGTCGGCGCCGACAAGATCATGTTCGCCTCCGACGCGCCGCACCCGAACTTCCACTGCCGCCTGCCCGAGTGGGCGAGCGTGTTCCGCGACCTGCCCAAGGAATTCTCGCGCGAGGAAAAGGAGCTGATCCTCGGCGGGACCGCGATGAAGGTCCTCGACCTCGAGAAGGTCCGCGCGCTCGCCCATGCCTGACATCCTCGACGTCATCGTCAGCCGCAAGAGCATCCGGCGCTACAAGCCGGACCCGGTGCCCGACGAAATGCTCGACAAGGTGCTCGAGGCGGCACGCTGGGCGCCGACCGGCGAGAACTACCAGCCGTGGCGCTTCATCGTGGTCCGCGACCAGGAGACGCGCAACCGCATCGCCGCCCTCGCCAAGCTCGGCAGCGGCTCGCGCATGACTGCCTGGTACTGCATGGGCCACATGCAGGAGCGCTTCGCCGGCATCGAGGACCCGGAGAAGCGCGCGAAGGTGCTGCGCTTCATGTACTCGGGCGAGGTGTCGGCGTTCGCCAAGGACGCGCCGGTGGTGATCGCGGTGATCGGCACGCTGATGGAGGGCTCGGTTGACGTGCCCTACGACCTCTCGGCCGCGATCGAGAACATGTGCCTGGAGGCGCACTCGCTCGGCCTGGGCGCCTGCTGGGTGCACGGGCCGGTTGCCTCGACGCGCGACGCGAAGAAGTTCAAAGAGATCCTCGGCATCCCGACCGGGCTGGGCCAGTACAAGGTGATCGCCTACGTCTCGATCGGCTGGCCGGCCGAGAGCCGCAAGCACCCGCGCCCGAAGAAGCCGCTGGAACAGCTCGTGTTCTGGGAAAAATTCGGCAACAAGGTGCGTCCGCGCCATGGATGACCGGGACCGCTACTACAACCACCTGCTGTTCCGCCTGGAGCAGCTCCTCTACCACGAGCTCTCGGACTGCGCCTCGTGGAAGACCGAGCTCGTCGGCACCGACTTCATCCAGACCCAGGACATCCAGGGGAAGAGCGAGCAGGAGATCATCGAGGCCTGCATCGAGAAGCTCAAGGCCGCGGGCCTCGCGGAGGACATCGCCTGGAAGATCGGCGGCAAAGGCATCCTGCTCACGCTCACGGTGGCGGGCTGCCCGCACATGCTGAAGGAGCAGCTCCTACGCGAGAGCGGCATCAAGCCCTACAGCTGCCTCGCCGCCAACATGATCCTCGACCAGCTGATCGAGAAGCTCGGCTACGCGACCACCTACCTCGCCGACCTCAAGGTGGACGAGGAGACGGGCAAGTGCGTGATCCGCGCGGCGATCTACGCCACGCCCGAGAAGATCGGCGAAGTCTCCGACTGGTCCAAGGAGTAGCGGCGCTTCAGCGAGCGCCGAGCCTTCCCGGCACAGCTCCGGCATTCGCTTAAGGACTTACACGCGGATCGACCCAGCTTTGTTATCCGGAGTGGAAGGCGAGCCTCTCGTGTCCTGAGGAGACAAACCCTTGGCGACCTGCCGCAGCACGAACTTCTGGATCTTCCCAGTCGGCGTGCGTGGCATCTCCGCGAGCAGCTCCAGCCGCTCTGGCCAGAAGTGCTTGGAGAAGCCCTCGGCCGCCAGGTGACGGCAAAGCGCCTCAAGCTTGAGCGAGCCACCTGAACGCAGCGTGACGAATGCGCACGCGCGTTCCTGCAGCCGAGGGTCTGGCATCGCCACCACGGCGGCGTCGGCGACCGCGGGAATGCGGTAGAGCGCGGCCTCGATCTCGACCACCGGGATGTTCTCGCCGCCGCGGATGATCACGTCCTTGCTGCGGCCGCAGATGCGGATGTAGCCCTCCCCGTCCATGCGGGCGAGGTCGCCGGTGTCGAACCAGCCGTCCTCGTCCAGCTTGTAGAGGTGCGGGCGCTTGAGATAGCCGACGAAGAGCGAGGCCCCGCGCACCTGCAGCGTGCCGACCGTGCCGGGCCGCGCTTCGCTTCCGTCGGCGCCGACGATGCGCACTTCACCGTTCGGCAGCGCGCAGCCGTCCGATTCGGCCGCGCGGCTGCCGTCGTGCGGCGTGCAGGTCACGGTGCCGCACTCGGTCATGCCCCAGGAGGCCGCCACGGCGAGGCCGAGCCGCTCGCGCGCGGCCTGCACCACCGCCGGCGGAATGGGCGCGCCGGCGCTTGCGAACACGCGCAGCGACGGCAGCCTTGCGTCTCCCTCCACCAGATCCGCGACAAAAGGCGTCGAGGCATAGGCGAAGGTCGCGCCGTGCGCCCGGATGAGCTGCGCCGCGCGCGCAGCGCGCCACACGTCGATCAGCACGATCGGAATGCCGAGCACGAGCGACATCAGCATGCCGTACATGAAGCCGAGCTGGTGCGCGAGCGGCGAAGGCATGAAGATCACGTCGCGCGCGCCGAGGCGCAGGTAGGGCGGAAACGCCGTGACCGCGCTGAGGAGCGTGTTGGACGTGTGCAGCACGCCCTTCGACTCTCCAGTCGTACCGGAGGTGTAGAGGAGCTGCGTCACGTCGTCGGGCCGCAGGCGCGCCCCGCGCAGGAACTCCTCGCGCGGGCTGCCGAAATCCAGCCCCACGAGCTGCATGCCGGGAAGCTCGGCTGCGAGCTCGCGCGCGAGCGCGCCGTGGTCGAAGCCGCGGAAGCGCTCCGGCGCGATGAACACGCGCGATTCGGCGAGGCGCAGCATGAACGCGAGCTCGCGGCGGCGGAAGATCGGCATCAGCGGGTTCGCCACCGCTCCCAGGCGCACCGTGGCGAGATACAGGGCGACGAACTCCCACCAGCTCGGCAGCTGGAACGACACCACATCGCCCGTGCGCACGCCGGCGCGCTCAAGCGCGTCGGCCGCGGCCGCGGCGCGGCGCGCAAGCTGACGCCAGGTAAGGCGAGTTTCGATCTCTTCTTCCGTGCGCCAGGCGATGAGCGCGGTCGCCTCGGGCTTCTCGTCGACCCAGCGGTCGAGGTACTCGGTGGCCACGCGCCCGGGCCAGAGCCCGCGCGCCTCTTCCCGCGCGAGGCGCGCTTCAGTGAGAGCCAAGCCTTCCATGGCACAGCCGCCTCAGGTTGCCCTCGTAGATGGCGTGGCGGTCCTCGGGCCGCAGCTCAAGGCGCTCGATGATCTTGAGCGTCTCGCGGATGTACATGCGCCCTCCCTCGGGATCGAACGGCGCGTCGGAAGCGAAGATCGTCTTATCGACGCCGAAGAACGCCAGGCCGCACTTCGTCGCCTCGAACGCACCGAAGAGCGCGGTGTCAGCGTAGAAATTGCGGAAGTAGTCGACCGGTCTCTTGCCTTTTGAAGTGAACGATTTCAGCAACGGCCCGTAGTCTTCATCCGACGTCCGTGTGCCCAGCTGATCCCAGCCCGGCCCGACGCGACCTTCGAAGTACGGGATCATCCCGCCCATGTGATGCGTGATGAGCTTGAACCCGGGGTGCCGGTCGAAGAGGCCGCCGAACACCATGTGCGCCATCGCGACGCTCGTCTCGTACGGCCAGCCGAGCGTCCACCAGATCTCATACTGGCTCTTCGACTCGCGTTTGTAGTCGGCGAACTCGGCGCCGCGGGCCGGGTGCAGCCACACCGGCAGGTCGTAGCGCGCCATGAGATCGAAAAGCGGCAGCGTCTCCTTCGTATACAGCGGCCGGCCGCTGATGTTGGTGAAGATCTGCACCCCGAGCGCGCCAAGCTTGTCGATCGAGCGGTCGGCTTCCCGCATGGCCTGGTCGACATCGTTCATCGGCAGCGAGGCAGCGAAGCCGGAGAAGCGCTGCGGATAGCGCGACACGAGCTCAGCCATGCCGTCGTTCGCTGTTTTCGCAAGGTTGACTGTTTCCCCGGAAGGGAACGCCTCGATCGGAGGAGACCCGATCGTGAGAACCTGGCGGTAATCGTCGCCGAAGGGTTCCATGATGCGAAAACGCGCGTCGAGCTCGACGATGCTCGGGATGGCGCGTACGCGCTTGTGCATGTCGCGCCCGTCAGGCAAAGCGCGCAGCATCCGGTCCCAGTACGCCTTCGGAAAGATGTGAGTGAAGGCGTCGATCTTCATCGCGCGCTAATCGCCCTCGAACTTCGGCTTCTGCTTGGCGACGAACGCGTTATAGGCACGTTCGAAGTCTTTCGTCTGCATGCAGATCGCCTGCGCCTCGGCCTCGGTCTCGAGCGCCTGCTCGATCGACTGGTTCCATTCCTGGTGCAGGCACTTCTTGGTCATGGCATGCGCAAACGCCGGGCCTTCCGCGAGGCTCCTTGCGACCGCTTGGGCTTTTCCGAGCAATTCACCGGCCGAGACGATTTCGTTGTAGTAACCCCAAGCCTGCCCTTCGGCAGCGCTCATGGAGCGTCCCGTGTACAGCAGCTCCGAAGCCCTTCCCTGCCCGATGATGCGCGGCAGGATGGCGCAGGCGCCCATGTCGCAGCCGGCAAGGCCGACGCGCACGAAGAGAAACGCGGTCTTCGCCTCGGGCGTGGCATAGCGCAGGTCGGAGGCCATCGAGATGATGGCCCCGGCTCCAGCGCACACGCCATCGACCGCGGCGACGATCGGCTGCGGACAGGTGCGCATGTGCTTCACGAGATCGCCGGTCATGCGCGTGAAGCGCATGAGATCCGGCATCTCCATCTTCACCAGCGGGCCGATGATCTCGTGCACATCGCCGCCCGAGCAGAAGTTGCCGCCCTCGCCGGTGAATACCACGGCGCGCACGTCGTCGGCGTAGTTCAGGCGCTGAAATGTGTCGCGAAGCTCGGCGTAGCTTTCGAAGGTCAGCGGGTTCTTGCGCTCCGGACGGTTGAGTGTCACGGTGGCGACCCGGTCGGTCACCTGCCATTTGAAGTGCTTCGGTTGCCAGTCGGCGGCTTTGAGCTTGTACATGGTTTCACCCCGCCATCGTCAGGCCGCCGCTCACGGAGAGCACTTGGCCGGTTACGAACTGCGACTGAGGACTCGCGAAGAACACGATCGCGTCGGCGACTTCCGAGGGCTTGGCAAGCCTTCGCATCGGCGTTACGCGAGCGAACGCGTCCTTGATCTTCTCGGGCACCGCCGCCATCAGCGGTGTGTCGGTCGGCCCAGGGCACACGCAGTTCACGGTGACATCGTAGCGCGCCATCTCGCGTGCGAGCGCCTTGGTGAACGCGATCACACCGCCTTTGGTGCCGGAGTACACCGTCTCGCCGAGGCTGCCGACGCGGCCGGCGTCGCTCGCCACCGTGACGATGCGGCCCGCGCGGCGCTCCATCATCCCATCGACGAAGGCGCGCGTCACCATCACCGTGCCAAGGAAGTTGAGGTCGATGAGCTTCCGCCAGAACTCGGGCTTGTTCTCGACGAACGGCTCGGTCTTGCCCCAGCCGGCGACGTTCGCCACGATGTCCACCTTGCCTCCGTTCGCGAGCGCGGCGTCGCGGAAGGCGTTGATCGACTTGGAATCCGTGATGTCGACGTGGAAGTACCCGGCTTCGTGGCCCTGCGCCTGTAGCGCTGCGGCTGCCGCCTCACCGCCCTCGTCGTTGATGTCCGCCAGCAGCACGCGCGCGCCCGCCTTCGCGAAGGCCTCGGCGGTGGCGCGCCCGATGCCGGAAGCGGCGCCGGTTACTACGGCGGTCTTGCCCTTCAGGTCCATGACTCATCTCCTTGGCTCAGCCGGCCGAGCAATCGCCGCGCGAGAATCGCGGCGGCCTGCCGGCGGTAATCGGCGGCGATGACCGTGGTGCGCACCGGCCCCGCCTGTTTCTGCACGAGTTTCCCGAGCGCGGCTTGATCGGGTTTGCCACCAATGAACGCCTCGGTTCCGTTCAGGACGAAAGGCCTGGAATTTGTCCCGGTCAGCGCAACGCACAGGTGCTCGACGCACCCGTCGCGCAACGCGAGCGCCATCGCCACGCCGGCGAGCGGATAGTCGATGGCCCCGCGCCCGCGCGCCTTCGCGTAGCCCGAGCGGCCTTTCGGCGCCGGGATGCGCACCGCGACAACAATTTCTCCTGCAGCGAGGGCGAGATGGGCGGCTCCATCGTCGCGGTAGAGCTCCTCGAGAGGAATGACGCGCGCAGTTGTCTCGACCTGCGCTTCCAACGCCAGCAGAGCCGGCGCCAAATCCCCGCTAAAGGCGGCCCGGCACTTCTTCCCCTGCGGCGCGACGTGGCAGGTGTCGCCACCGTACTTGAGGCAATAGTTGTTGGAGCGGCGCCAATGCTCGCTCTGGTTGTAGTACACGCAGCGCGTATCGAGGCACAGGTTCCCGCCAAGCGTCGCCGCCGTGCGGTGGCCCGGTGCGGCGACCAACTTCGCCGCTTCTCGCAAAGCGTCAGGAATGTCCTCCGATCGGGACAGCTGCTCCAGCGTCACCCCTGCACCTATCCGCAGATGCGAATTCGAATGACTAATTCCGCGCAACTCCTCGAGTCGATCCAATGACACGAGGGTACGCGGCTTGCCGAGGCCCAGGCGCAAATTCGGTAGCAGCCCGGTGCCGCCGGCAATGAGGCGCGCGTCGGGCTCGGCGGCGAGGCGTGCGGCTTCAGCGAGCGTCGTCGGGTGCATGAGCCTGAATGCGGGGAGCGCGATCATGCGGCCTTCAATTTCTCGGCGCGGCGGCGCTTACGTAGCGCCTCGAAGATCGCGTCCGGAGTCAGCGGCAACTCGCGCGCCCGGATGCCGATGGCATCGGCCACGGCGTTGGTGAGCGCAGGCAGAAAGCCCGCCAGAGCGCCTTCGCTCGCTTCCTTGGCGCCGAACGGCCCGTTCGGGTCGCGAGCCTCGACGATGAAGGTCTCGATCGGCGGCGAGTCGGCGATGGTGGGGAAGCGGTAGTCGAGGAAATTGGCGCGCATCGGCAGGCCATGCGGCGGATCGTAGCGGGTCGCTTCGCCGAGCGCCTGTCCCATACCCATCCACACCGCCCCCTGGATCTGCCCCTCCACCGCAAGCGGGTTGATGGCAAAGCCGCAGTCCTGCGCTACCCAGATCTTTTCGACGTGGATTTCTCCGGTGTCTTCATCCACGGCCACTTCCACGACCTGGGCGGCGTAGGAGAACGCCGGGCTCGGCCCGACGCCGGCGCCTCGGAACTTGCCGCCCTGAAGCTCTGGCGGCACGGTGTAAGTGCCTTTGACTGTAACAGGGCCGGTTTCTTTCAAGGCATTTCGGACCTTGTCCTCGAATGTCTCGCCCCCAGCCGAATCCAGCACTTTCTTCAGCTCCTGGGCCGCGGCAAGCGCGGCGTTGCCGCCCATATAAGAGACGCGCGAGGAGTACGAGCCGTTGTCCTTCGGCGTGAGCGCACTGTCGGCGGCGATCACCCTGATGCGCTCGAGGCCGACGCCGAGCGTTTCGGCCGCCACCATGGCGAGCAGCGTGGAGGACCCTTGCCCGATATCGGCGGCGCCGGTGAGGAGAGTGATAGAGCCGTCGAAGTCGAGTCGCAGGTTCACCGTTGCGTGCGGCTCGCCGGTCCAGTGCACCGGCTTTGCCGCCCCCGAAACATAGTGTGAGCACGCCATGCCTAAGCCGCGGCCGGGGCCAAGCTTGCCTTTCCTTTTTTGCCATTGAGAAGCTTTTTCGACGCAATCGAGGCATTCAGCGAGCCCGCAAGAATTAACCTGAAGGCCGTTCAAGGTTCGGTGGGGCGGCGTGATCAGGTTCGCGCGCCGCACTTGGAAGGGATCGAGCCCCAACTCCCCCGCCATGGAGTCGAGCATCGATTCAAAGGCGTGGCGCATGTCGACCGAGCCGTGGCCGCGCATCGGGCCGCACGGCGGCGTGTTGGTATAGACGCGCACGCCGTGGTACTTCGCTGCCGGCACGCGGTAGAGCGCGTGCAGCAGCGCGCCGGCATAGAGGATGGTGACGATGCCGTAGCCGGCGTAGGCGCCGCCGCGCTGCACGCAGTCGGCGTCGACGGCCGTGATCTCGCCCGTCTTTTTCAAGCCGAGCTTCAACCGGATGTCGGTCTGGGGCCGGCCGTGGTGCATGACGAAGGTCTGCTCGCGTGAAAGCTCGATGCGCACCGCACCGCGCGCAGCGCGCGCGAGGAGCGCAGCAATGATCTCGAAGTTGAGGCACTCAGTGCGGTGGCCGAAGCCGCCGCCGACGAAAGGCTTGATCACGCGGATCGCCGACGGGCTCATCTGCAGGCACTGGGCAAGCGTGAGGTGCACGTAGTACGGCACCTGCGTCACCGACTGCAGCGTGAGCGTGCCGCGCTCGGCGTCGTACTCGGCGAGCGCGGCGTCGGGCTCCATCTGCGCATGCGTCACTTCGGCGTAGTGGAAGCGCGCTTCGCGCACGAGATCCGCGGCTGCGAATCCCGCCTCGAGCTCGCCGAAAGACGTCTCGACCTCGCGCTCGATGTTGCGCGCCTTGTCGGCGTGCACCAGCGTCTCGCCCTCGAGCGCGTCCTTCGGCTCGAAATACGCCGGCAGCGGCCGGTATTCGACCTCGATCAGCTCGAGCGCGGCGCGCGCGGTCGCCTCGTCCTCGGCTGCAACCGCCGCCACTGGCTCGCCCCAGTAGCGCACGCGGCTGCGCGCGAGCGGATACTCGTTGTGCGCAATCGGCAGGATGCCGTAGGGAATCGCGCAGTCGGCGCCCGTGAGTACCGCACGCACCCCGGGCAGCGCGCGCGCCTGGCTCGTGTCGATCTTGACTATCTCGGCGTGCGCATGCGGACTGCGCAGGATGTCTCCAACAAGCGAGGAGCACTGAATATCTGCTGTATAGCGAGCCCGGCCGGTCACCTTCTCGATGCCGTCGACGAGCGGCGTGGCGCGGCCGGCGATACTCACCGCGCGGCCTCCTTCACCGCCTCGATGATCTTCACGTAGCCGGTGCAGCGGCACAGGTTGCCACCGAGCGCCTCGCGGATCTCGGGCTCGCCGGGGCGCGGATTACGGCGCAGCAGCGCTTCGGCCGCCATGATCATGCCGGGCGTGCAGAAGCCGCATTGCGTGCCGAGCTTCTCGTGAAACGCGCGCTGCAGCGCGCTCAGCGTGCCACCCAGGTTCTGCGATTCGATAGTCTCGATCGCGCGGCCTTCGCAGCCTGCGGCGAGCGTGAGACAGGAAAGCCGCGGCTCGCCGTCGACGAGCACCGTGCATGCGCCGCATTCGCCGCCGTCGCAGCCGCGCTTCGTGCCCGGCAGCCCGCGGCGCTCGCGCAGGTAGTCGATCAGAAGCAGGTTGTCCTCGATCGCCTCCTCGCGAGCACGTCCGTTCACGGCGAGCGTAACGCGCTGGGCCACTTCGCCGTACGCTAGCCCAGCTTTGCAAGCCAGCTTTGATGTATGTCAAGTAGGCAAGATCGCAGCCCTCTAGCATCGCCAACAAGATGAATCCGGGCACTCAGGCAGTGTTCGAAATTGTGGCGCGGGAGGACTATTCCGACGCCACGTTCATGCTCGAGGTCCGCCATCCGCTGATGGCGAGGGCGGCCCGGCCCGGGCAGTTCGTGATCGTCATGTCCCACCCCGAGGGCGAGCGCATCCCACTCACGCTCGCCGACTTCGAGCCGGCCAAGGGGACGATCACGCTCGTGATCCAGGCGGTCGGCAAGACCACGCGCGAGATGCAGCAGACCTGCCAGGTCGGAACGCGGCTGCACGCGCTCGTCGGGCCGATGGGCGTGCCGAGCGTCATCGGCAAGGCGAAGAAGGTCGCCTGCGTCGGCGGCGGCCTGGGCGTCGCGCCCATGTATCCGCAGGCGCGCGCCTATAAGCATGCCGGGGCCTATGTGATCGGCATCGTCGGTTTCCGCAGCCACGACCTGGTGTTCTGGGAAGATAAGTTCAAGAGCGTGTGCGACGAGCTCATCCTGTGCACCAACGACGGCTCCAAAGGCATAAGGGGCATCGTCACCGACGGCTTAAGAATCTGTTTAGAGAAAAACCCAGACCTGGCTGAAGTCGTGGCCATCGGGCCGCCGGTCATGATGAAGGCGTGCGCCGAGGCAACGCGCGCGCGCAAGATCAAGACCATGGTCAGCGTGAACCCGGTCATGGTCGACGGCACCGGGATGTGCGGCGGCTGCCGGGTCAAGGTCGGCGACAGGGTCAAATTCGCGTGCGTGGACGGCCCGGACTTCGACGGCCACCAGGTCGACTTCGACGACCTCATGGCGCGCCTGAAGCGCTTCGCCGAGCAGGAGAAGGCGGCGATGCAGCGCTTCACGGAAAGCTGCCGCATGAAAGCGCCGCCGGAGCCCGAGCCGCTCGATCTGCCCGACCCCTTCGAAGAAGTGCGCGGTGGCTAAGAAGACGATCCGCACCATTCCGCAGGAGCGCACGCCGATGCCGGAGCACCCGGCGAAGGAGCGCGCGCAGAGCTTTCAGGAAGTCGCGTGCGGCTATTCGCTCGACAACGCGCTGCGCGAAGCCGAGCGCTGCCTGCTCTGCCCCGACCCGAAGTGCATCGCCGGCTGCCCGGTCAACATCAACATACCCGAGTTCATCCGCCGCATCACGGTCCGGGACTTCCGCGGCGCCTACGACACCATCGCCGAGACCAACCTGCTGCCTGCAATCTGCGGGCGCGTCTGCCCGCAGGAAAGCCAGTGCGAAGGCGTATGCACGGTCGGCGACACGCTCGAGCCGGTCGCGATCGGACGCCTCGAGCGCTGGGTGGGAGACAAGGCGCTCGCCGAGGGCTGGTCGAGCTCGCCTTATGTGGAGCCAAGCGGCTTCCGCATCGGCATCGTCGGCTCAGGGCCCGCGGGCATGGCGTGCGCCGCCGACATGGCGAAGGCGGGCTGCGAGGTCACCGTCTACGAAGCATTCCAGGAGCCGGGCGGCGTCCTCAAGTACGGCATACCCGATTTCCGCCTGCCGAACCCGGTGATCGACGCCGAGATCGAGAACCTGCGCAAGCTCGGCGTCAAGTTCGAGTGCAACACACTGGTCGGCCGGCTGTTCACCATCGAGCAGATGATCGACGAGCTGGGCTTCCACGCGGTCTTCATCGGCACCGGCGCGGGCTACCCCTCGATGATGGGCATCCCTGGCGAGTCGCTGAACGGCGTGCTATCAGCGAACGAGCTCCTCACGCGCTGCAACCTGATGCGCGCGCGCGACTTCCCGAAGTTCGACACGCCGCTTCCCGCGGGCAGGAGAGTCGCGGTCATCGGCTCGGGCAACACTGCGATGGACGCGCTACGCGTGAGCCTGCGCCTCGGCGCGGAGAAGGTGCACTGCATCTACCGGCGCAGCCGCGCCGAAAGCCCGGCGCGCGCCGAAGAGCTGCACCACGCCGAGGAGGAAGGAATCGAGTTCCACTGGCTCACCAACCCGCTCGAGATCCTGGACGACGGCAAAGGCAACGTGCGCGGCATGCGCTGCATCCGCATGAAGCTCGGCGAGCCCGACTCCTCCGGACGGCCGCGGCCCGAGCCCGTCCCCGGCAGCGAGTTCGAGTTCGCCGCCGACATGGTGGTATACGCAATCGGCACCAACGCCAACCCGATCATCGGCCAGACATCGAAGATTGGACTCAACAAACGCGGTTATCTTCAAACCACAGAAGATCTCGAAACTTCCCTGGCAGGGGTCTTCGCCGGGGGCGACATCGTCACCGGCGCCGCCACGGTAATCGAGGCAATGGGCGCGGGACGCAAGGCCGCCCGGAGCATGAATAAGTACTTAGGCATTTGCGAGAAAAATTCAAACGCGGGGACTGAAAGAGTGTTCGGCATCCCCGTCGACCAGCACAACTACGTGCGACTACGAGCCGCCTGATGAGCGAACCCACCCTCGCCGCCCAGACCGTCACCGAGCTCAGGGAGCACATCGTCGAGGTGATCAGCGATTCGGGCGAGGGCGCGCAGCGCTGCGGCCAGTCGCTCGGCTCGATCGCCGCGCGCATGGGCATCGGCATCTGGACGGTGGAGATCATTCCGGCCGAGATCCGCCCGCCCGCGCGCTCGGTCGCCGGCGCGAGCGGCAACCGCATCCGTCTCGGCGCAGGGCGCGTCACCAACGGCGGCGACCTCACTAACCTTGTGGTCGCGTTCAACGAGCAGGTACTCCTCGGCCGCGTGCGCGCGGGCGAGCTCGCCCCGGGCGCCACCATCCTGCTCGAGAGCATGTGGCGCGACCACCGGGACCCGGCAGTAAGGGAAAGCTACGAAAAGACGGTCGCCTCGTTGCGTGCAGCCAAATACAAAGTCATCGAAATCCCTATGGGGCGGGAATGCAACGCCGTCGTCCCCAATGCCGAAAAAGGCAAAAACATGTTCGCGCTGGGGATGCTGTGCAGCATCTACAGCCTCGAGCTCGCGCTCGCGCGCGAGCAGATCGCGCTCACGTTCGGCAAGAAAGCTCAAGCCGTCATCGACTCCAACGTGAAGCTGCTCGAAGCGGGCTACCGCTGGGCCGAGAAGAACCTCGACCTCAAATACCGCATTCCTGCGGTGCGGCCGAAAGAGCCGCAGGTGGTGGTGAACGGCAACACCGCGCTCGCGCTCGGGGTGCTCGCATCGGGGATGGAAATCTGCGCGATGTATCCGATCACGCCGGCGACTTCGGCGTCGCACTATCTCTCCGATGTCTTCGAGAAGGTGGGCGGCGTGGTGCACCAGGCCGAGGACGAGATCGCGGCGTGCGCGTTCGCGATCGGCGCCTCCTACGCCGGCAAATGCACCGTAACGATCACCTCCGGCCCGGGCTATTCGCTCAAGCAGGAAGCGATCGGGCTCGCGGTGATGAGCGAGATTCCGCTCGTGGTGATCAACGTGCAGCGCGGCGGCCCCAGCACCGGCCAGCCGACCAAGGTCGAGCAAGGCGACCTGATGAGCGCGATCTTCGGCAGCCATGGCGACGCACCCAAGGTGGTGATGGCGGCGAGCACGATCGAGGACTGCTTCTATTCGGTGATCATGGCGCGGCGCATCGCCGAGACCTTCAACATGGTGGTGGTAGTGCTGACCGACGCCAGCCTCGCCACCTCGCAGCAGCCGTTCCCGCGCCCGCATTTCGACCCGGCGTGGATGGCGCCGCCGGCCGACCAGAGCGCGGTGCCCGAAGGCCTCAAGCCTTACGACTGGGACGCCGCCACTGGGCTTGCGCGACGCTTCATCCCGGGCCAGCCGAACGGCATGCACACGGTCACTGGCCTCGCGCACGACCGCGAAAGCCACGTCGCCTACGACCCGGTGATCAACGAAGAGTCGATCCACTTCAGGAGCCTGAAGCTCGCCGCGCTCCAGCGCACCTTGCAGGCGCCCCCGCTATGCGGCCCGCCGCAGGGCGACCTGCTGGTGATCGGCTGGGGCAGCACGAAGGGCGCGATCGAGGAAGCGGTGGAATCGCTGCAGGGCGAGGGCCGCAAGGTGTCCTCGATGCACCTGCGCTTCCTGCAGCCGCTGCCGCCGGGAATCAAGGAAGCGATGAGCGGCTTCAGGCGCGTGATGACGATCGAGGGCAACTGGTCCGACCGGCCGGAAGACCAGTTGATCGACGAGACCAACCGCCGCTATTCGGCGCTTGCCACGCTGCTGCGCGCGCGCTACCTCGTGGACGTGGACTGCTGGAGCGAAGTACGCGGCCAGCCGATCAAGCCAGGCGCTATCCGCGAGGCGCTTCGCAGGAAACTCTCATGAACGATATCGCCTGCGTTTTGCGGCTCTACGACGAGAAATACGAGCTCGAGGACTACCAGGGCGGGGTGCCACGCTGGTGCTCGGGTTGCGGCGACAACGCCATCCTCGCCTCCGTGCAGCGCCTGTGCCGCGACGAAGGCTTACGCCCGGAGAAGACGGTGTTCGTGTCGGGCATCGGCTGCTCGAGCCGCTTCCCGCACTACATGCGCACCTACGGCTTCCACGGCATCCACGGCCGCGCGCTGCCGGTCGCCGAGGGCGTGCGCCTGGCGCGCCCCGACCTCCATGTATTCGTGAACACCGGCGACGGCGACTGCTGCTCGATCGGCGCCGCGCACTGGATCCACGCCGTGCGCTACAACATGCACATGAGCGTTTTCCTGCACGACAACCAGATCTACGGGCTCACCAAGAAGCAGGCTTCGCCCACCTCGCCGCGCGGCACGAAGAGCAACACCACTCCGCGCGGCGTCGTATTGCTCTTCATCCCGGCGGGAGACGTGGGCGACGCCTGCTTCTTGGTGAGCCCGTAGACGTGGTTGTCGTGGAGCAGCACCGTGAGGTTCATGTTGTAGCGGATCGCGTGGATCCAGTGCGCGGCGCCGATCGAGCAGCAGTCGCCGTCGCCGGTGTTCACGAACACAGCGAGGTCCGGGCGCGCCATCTTGACGCCTTCGGCGATCGGGAACGCGCGGCCGTGGATCCCGTGGAAGCCG
>DASTPE010000031.1:0-6114 GCA_035762345.1 Burkholderiales bacterium | reverse complement strand
GGTGGGCGCGTCAAGTTCCAGGTGCTGCCGAAGCACCCGTCGGCGCCGCCCGGGACCTTCGACGCCGTGCGCGACGGGTTGGTGGACCTTTCCTACGTCACCGCGAGCTACACGCCTGCGCGCCACGTTATGCCGCTCATGCCCGAGCTTCCGGGGATGGGCGACAGCTCGCTCGTTAACTCCATCGCCTACTCGCGCATCCACTGGAAGCACTTCCACAAGCTCGGCGAGTACAAGGGCGTTAAGCTGCTTGGCGTCTTCACGCATGGTCCCGGCCAGATGTTCACCAAGAAGCCGGTCGCCAACATCAACGACATCAAGGGCTTGAAGATCCGTACGGGCGGCGGCGTCGCCGAGGCGGTCGCGAATGCGATCGGCGCCTCGGCTTTCGTCAAACCCGCGCCTGAGTCCTACGAGCTGCTGAAGTCCGGCGTCGCCGACGGCGTGTTCTTCCCGCTCGAGTCGGTGGTCTCGTTCAAGCTCGATACGGTGCTCGAGCAGGCCACGCTCTTCCCGGGCGGCATGTACAGCTCGGCGTTCGGCTTCTTCATGAACGAGGACAAGTGGAACAAGCTGCCGAAGCAGGATCAGGCGATCATCGAGAAGCTCAGCTACGAGCATGTCGCACGCACGTGCGGCCACTCCTGGGACAGCGCGGATCAGAAAGGGCTCGACGCGCTCAAGAAATCCGGCGTCAAGATCGTCAACGCGGACAAGGCGCTGCAGGCCGAGGTCGAGAAGCGCTCGGCGCCGCTGATCGACGACTGGATCAAGAAGGCGGGCGCCAAGGGAGTCGATGCGAAAGCGATCCTCGCCGAGTTCCGCGCGGAGCTTAAGAAGGTCGCCGCAGAAGAGAAGAAGTAAGCTACGAAGCAAGAGCACACCTGGGAGAGGCGGGCCGACGCGTTCCTCGGCGTCGCCGCCTCCGCCCTTCTCATGGCGATGATGTGCCTCACGTTCGTCGACGTGGTGGCACGCTATGTGTTCAACCGGCCGCTGCGCGGCGGCTTCGAAGTCACCGAGCTCCTGCTGCTCGTTCTCATCTTTGCCGGGCTGCCGCTCGTCTCGCACGCCGACGAGCATGTGACCATGGACTTCATCGACCGCATCGCGGGTCCCCGCCTTACCGCGATCGTGAAGCGCGTGGTGCATCTTCTCGTCGCGGGGGTGTTCTTCCTTCTCACCTGGCTCGTGTGGCTGCGCGCCGAGCGGGTTTCGTCGTACCGCGACGCCACCGACGTGCTGCGCATCGCATATGGCCCGTTCGTCTATTTCATGGCGGTGATGATCGCCCTTACCGGCTTCCTTCACGTCTACAAGGCGTTGCAATGGTCGAGGGACTGATTGGCCTCGCGGCGATGCTCGCGCTCGCGTTCCTGCGCATCCCGATCGCGCTCGCCATGGGAATCGTCGGCATCGTCGGCTACGCCTACGTGCGTGACTGGAACTGGACCGTGGCCTTCGCCATCGCCCAGACCAAGATCTACGAGACCGGGCGCAACTACACGCTCTCGGTGGTGCCGCTTTTCATCCTGATGGGCAATTTCGTCACGCGCGCCGGCATGTCGCAGGAGCTTTTCCGTGCCGCCTACGTGTTCATCGGCCACCTGCGCGGCGGCCTCGCCATGGCGACCATCGTGGCGTGCGCCGGGTTCGGAGCCATTTGCGGCTCCTCCATCGCGACCGCGGCGACCATGGCGAAGGTCGCTTACCCGTCGATGAAGCGCTTCGGCTACTCCGACCGCCTCGCCACTGGCGCCATCGCTTCCGGCGGCACCCTCGGCATCATGATCCCGCCCTCGACCATCATGGTGATCTACGGCGTGTTCACCGAGACCAACATCGGCATGCTGTTCGCTGCCGGCATCCTGCCCGGAATCCTGGGCGCCGCGCTGCTCTGCCTCGCGGTGCGCTACGTCACCTGGCGCGATCCGAACGCCGGGCCGCCGGGCGAGCGTTCGAGCTGGCACGAGCGCTGGCAGGCTGTCCGGCCGATCTGGACGGTCGCGTTCCTTTTCCTTTTCGTCATCGGCGGCATCTACGGCGGGCTCTTCACCGCGACCGAGGGCGCGGGCATGGGCGCGTTCGGCGCGATGGTGTTCGCGCTCTGGCGGCGCGCGCTCGACTGGAAGGCGCTGTACGCGGCGCTCGTCGAGAGCGCACGCACGACGGCGATGCTCTTCATGATCCTGATCGGGGCGCTGATGTTCGCTGACTTCATCAACATCACCACCATGCCCGCGGACCTCAAGGCGTTCGTAACCCAATTCGAGCTCAGGCCGATCGCCGTGGTTGCGGCGATCTGCGTGATCTACGTGCTGCTCGGCACGGCGATGGAAGAGCTCTCGATGGTGCTGCTCACGCTGCCGGTGTTCTTCCCGGTGATCGTGCACCTCGGGTACGACCCCGTGTGGTTCGGCATCCTCATCGTGGTCGTGGTCGAGATCGGCCTCATCAGCCCGCCGGTGGGCATGAACCTGTTCGTTTTGAAGACGCTGCTTCCCGCCGTGTCCACCGGCACCGTGTTCCGCGGCGTGATGCCCTTCATGCTTGCCGACTGCGTGCGCTTCGCGCTGCTCATCGCCTTCCCGATCATTTCGCTGTGGCTGCCGAGCTTCATGAAGTAAAGCACCGCAGCCATCCATCGTCAGGGCGACCCTCGCCTACGCGCGCCGCTATGCGTAACCGCGCCGAGATTCGCCGGCCCGACCAGCGCGGCATATTTCTCGAGCACGCCTGAAAGCTCTCGCTTCGGCGCCTTGATCTTTCTTTTCAGGAACTCGCTCCTGGAGACTTTTGCATCGAGTGCGCCCGCGGAGGCATCGATCCGGATACGGTCGCCGTCGCGCAGGAGGGCAAGCGGCCCGCCGGCCGCTGCCTCGGGCGACACGTAGCCGATCATCATCCCGCGGGTCGCGCCCGAGAAGCGTCCGTCGGTAAGAAGCGCGACCTTCTCGCCCATGCCCTGGCCGTATATCAGCGCCGTCACGCCGAGCATCTCGCGCATTCCCGGGCCGCCCCGGGGCCCCTCGTAGCGGATGACGAGCACTTCGCCTTGCTTGTACTTCCTTTGCTTGACGACTTCGGCGCAGGCCTCCTCGGAGTCGAAAACGCGCGCCGGTCCCTCAAAGACGAACGATTTGAGCCCCGCCACTTTGATCAAGGCACCGTCGGGTGCGAGGTTGCCCTTAAGCACCACGAGGCCGCCGGTGTTGATGATCGGTTCGTGGCGGACAACATTGCCGTCGGCACCCGGGTGGTTTTCGAGTTCCTTTTCGAGAGATTTCCCCGACAGCGCGAGGCAGCCGCCGTGTATTGCACCTCGTTTCAAGAGCTCCTTCAGGACGGCATAGACGCCGCCGACGGCATGCAGATCCTTCGCGAGGAAACGGCCGCCCGGCTTCATGTCGGCGATGAGCGGCGTGCGCTTTGCGACACGCGCGAAATCGTCGAGCGAGAAGCGGATGCCGGCTTCGTGTGCGATCGCGGGAAGGTGCAGCGCGGCGTTGGTCGAGCCGCCGGTGGCCGCCACCGCGGCGCAGGCGTTTTCGAGACTCTTCTTTGTGACCAGCGCACGCGGCAGCGGGCCGCCGTCCCTGAGGATGCGCATGACAGTCTCGCCCGCTCTCCGGGAAAACTGCCTGCGATAAGAATCGACCGCGGGCAAGGTCGCCGAGCCGGCGGGCGCAAGACCGAGGGTCTCGGACACCATGGCCATGGTGTTGGCGGTGAACTGTCCGGGGCAGGAACCGAGCGTCGGCAGGCAGACCTGCTCGAGCTCGTTCAGCTCCTTTTCTGGCATGTCGCCGGCAAGGACGGCACCCACGGCTTCGTAAGCATCGAGCACCGTGACGTCCCGGCCGCGCCAGGTGCCGGGAAGCGCGGCGCCGCCGTACATGAACACCGACGGGAGGTTCAGCCGCACCATCGCCATCATCATCCCGGGCAGGGTCTTGTCGCAGCCGGCGAAAGCGACGAGCGCATCGTACGCATGGCCGCGCACGACCGCCTCCACGCCATCGGCGATGATTTCCCGCGACACGAGCGAGTAGCGCATGCCGCCGTGGTTCATCGACATCGAATCGGCGACCGACGCGGAGGCAAAATCGAATGCCACGCCGCCTGCCTCGCGCACCGCGGCGCATGCCTCGCGCGCGAATCCCCCCAGCAGCGCGTTGCACGGTGTCACGCGGCCGTCCGTGGAGGCGACGCCGACGAATGGCTTTTCCAGATCGATGTCCGTCAAGCCCAGCGCGCGCAGAAACGCGCGGTGCGGCGCCCGGTCGAGGCCCTCAACCGTGATGCGCGAGGGCAGCTTCTTCGTATTCACGCACGATCTCCTGGTTGCTCGCGCCCGCCGCGTGCAGGAACGACTGCACGACTTTCCCGAGCGAGACGCAGGCGAGCCGCGTCGCGGGGGCGACCGGACAGACATAATCGGCGGCGGCCGCGGCGCGTGTAGTCGTCGATCAGAATCTCGCACACGAGCTTCTGCGCGCCGTACGAAAGATGCGGCGCCACGGGGGTTTCATCAGTGACTTCACTCACCCCCCCCATAGACCGCGATCGAGGAGGCAAAGACGAACTTCGGGCAGTGCCCGGCGAGGCGGCAGGCCTCCAGGAGGTCGCGCGTCGCGTCGAGGTTCACTGGAATACGGCCTGCACATCGCGCGTTATCAGGGACCGGGCGAACTGCGGGTAGGCCAGGTTGCCGATGAGCGGCGCCGGCGCCGACTGGTCGGTGGCGAGGACCTCGTGCCCGTCGAGCGCCTTTACCAGTGCGGAACCGATATGGCCCGCTGCGCCGGTGACGAGTATTCTCATGGGGACAAATTCTAATCAAGGAGGAGAGATGGCCCGCGCACTACTAGCTCTGCTGCTCATTTCCATCGGCCCCGCCGCGTGGCCTCAAGCGTACCCCGCGAAGCCAGTGAAGATTGTGGTTCCCTACGGCGTCGGCGGCCCGGCCGACATCTACGCGCGGTTTCTCGGCGCGAAGCTGCAGGAAGTGATGGGGCAGTCCTTCGTGGTCGAGGACCGTCCGGGTGCCGGCTCGATCGTCGGCACCGATTTCGTCGCGAAGTCGGCACCTGACGGCTACACGCTGCTCATGATGTCCAACACGCACACGGTGAACGAGACACTCATCCCGAAAAAGCCGTTCGATTTGATGCGCGATCTGGCTCCGATCACCGGCGTGAATTACTCCGACCTGCTGCTGGTGATCCATCCGTCGGTACCGGCGAACGATCTGAAGGAGTTCATCGCGCTGGCGAAATCCAAGCCCGGCGGCATGAACTACGCCTCCTCCGGAAACGGAACGCCGTATCACATGGCCGGCGAGCTCTTCAAGGCCATGGCGGGCGTTGACATCGTCCACGTGCCCCACAAGGGCAGCGACCAGGCGCGCACCGCGATCCTCGGCGGTCAAGTGCAGATGATGTTCGATGCAGTGCCCACCATGTCCGCGAACGCGCGCGCCGGGAAGGTGAAGGCGCTTGCGACCTCGGGCAAGTCCCGCTCGCCGGTCACGCCGGATGTGCCAACGGTCTCGGAAGCCGGAGTCCCGGGCTACGAGTCGGGCATCTGGCTCGGGCTGATGGCGCCGGCGGGAACGCCGCGGCCGATCCTTGAGAAGCTCAACGCCGAAGCGAACAAGATCATCAACTCCGCCGAGGTAAAGGCGGCGTGGGCCAAGCAGGGCGTGTTCCCGATGGGCATGTCGATCGACGAGTTCGACAAGTTCCTGCGCGCCGAGATTGTAAAGTGGGCCAAGGTGGTGAAGGTCTCCGGAGCGAAGGCCGATTGACGCTGGACCGGCTCGCGATCGTCGAAGTGGTCCATAACTGGGCGTTGTGGCGCGACGCCGGCGACTGGGACCGGTTCGCCACCGTCTGGCACGACGACGGGTGGATGACCGCCACCTGGTTCCAGGGCCCGGCGCGCGAGTTCATGGAGGTGAGCAAGGCGGGGTTCGAGAAGGGCGTAAGCATCCTGCACTTCCTCGGCGGCTCGAGCGTGGACGTGAAAGGTAACCGCGCGATCTGCCAGACGAAAATGACGATCAGCCAGCGCGGGAGCTGCGACGGCGAGGTGGTCGACGTGGTGTGCACG
>DASTPE010000030.1:0-19703 GCA_035762345.1 Burkholderiales bacterium | reverse complement strand
CGAGAAAGGCGCCGAGATCGCCTTCTCCCCTGGATTCCGCTTTGGCACGACGCTGTTGCCGGGGGATGCCATCACCTTCGAACACGTGATGGACCAGACCGCGATCACCTATCCCTATTCCACTGTGAACGGGCTCACCGGCGGCGAGATCAAGGCGATCCTCGAGGACGTGGCCGACAACCTGCTCAATCCCGACCCGTATCTGCAGCAGGGCGGCGACATGGTGCGCGTCGCGGGTATGACGTATGCCTGCGAGCCGGCCGCCAAGATCGGCTGGCGCATATCCGATCTGAAAATCAAGGGAATACCCCTGGAAGCAAACAAGCGCTACAAAGTCGCCGGCTGGGCACCCGTCGGCGAAGGCGCGAGCGGCGAGCCGATCTGGGAGGTGCTCGTGCGCCAGCTGCGCGCGAAGAAGCAGGTCCCGCCGCTCACGGCGCAACGCCCGCGCCTGATCGGCGTGCAAGGCAATCCCGGCATCGCCTAGTCGCCGTGGCTGGGCGTCCCGTCCGCGTCGTCGACACCGGGGTCCGGAGCGGGCGCGAGAACGTCGCTTTTGACCAGGCGCTGATCGAAGCGCACAACGCCGGGCGTATCCCGGAAACGATCCGTTTCCTCCGCTTCCGGCCCGCGGCGCTCGTCGGCCTGCACCAGATCCTCGGCCACGAGGTGCGCCTCGAGTATTGCGCGCGTCACGGCATCCAGGCCGGGCGGCGCATCACCGGCGGCGGCGGCCTCTACCTCGACGAAGGCCAGGTGTGCTGGGAGCTCGCGCTCGAGCGCGCGCGGCTCGCCGGCGATCTCGCCGCGATCGCGGCGCGCATCTGCGCGGCCGCCGCCGCCGGGTTGCGGCGTCTCGGCATCGCCGCCGAATTCAGGCCGCGCAACGATATCGAGGTCGGCGGGCGCAAGCTCTGCGGCACCGGCGGCGTGATCGACGGACGCACGCTGTTCTTCCAGGGGACGCTACTCACCGACTTCGACCCCGAGCGCATGATCGAGGCACTGCGCGTGCCGGTCGAGAAGCTCGCGCGCCGCGACCTCGACGACGCGCGCCGACGTGTCATCACGCTGCGCGAGGCGCTCGGCGGCGTGCCGCCGCTCGCCGACATCCAGGGCGCGCTGCTCGCGGGGTTCAGGGAGCATCTCGGCGTCGAGCCTCGATGGGGCGAGGTCACTGACTACGAGGAGCGGCTGGCGCAGCGGCTGCACGACGAGCAGTTCGGCACCGAGGAATTCGTGCGCTCGCTCGACGCACCGGTGGACGAGGCGCAGCTCGTGTCGGCGACGCTCGTGCGCCGCGGCGGCACGCTGCGCGCCGATTTGCGGCTCGAAGGCCCGGGACGAGGCCGCATCCGCGAAGCGCTCATCACCGGCGACTTTTTCCTCAGCCCAGCACGCGCCGTGCTCGATCTCGAGGCCGCGCTGCGCGGAACCGCGGCCGCCGACGCCGGCGCTGCGGTCGAGGCGTTCTTCGCGCACACGCCGTGCGAGCTCGTTGGGCTTTCGCCGCTTGACTTCCGTGAAGTCGTCGAGGGAGCCCTCGCGCAGATCACGCTGACCGCCGCCGGCCGCCGGATCCGCGGCTTTTTCAAAGGTCCGCGTTCAAGCGGGCTTCCGACCCTCGTATTCCTGCACGACGCCCTTGGCAGCGTACGGCTGTGGCGCGACTTTCCGGATCAGCTCATGCGCGCCACCGGCTGCGGCGCCCTCCTCTACGACCGCTATGGCTCGGGCGAGTCCGAGCCGCTCTCGCGACCCTACTCGAAAGACTACCTTCTGGACGAAGCCCTAGACGCCCTTCCCGAAGTGCTTTCGCAAGCGCACATTGCGCAGGCAATTCTGGTCGGGCAGTCGGACGGCGCGTCGATCGCGCTCGCCTATGCCGGAAACCACCCGGAGCGCGTACGCGGGGTGATCGCGCTCTCGCCGCATCTCTACCGCGAGAAGAAGACGCTTGCGGCGATCGCCGAGCAGATCGCCGACTTCGAGCGCGGCGACCTCAAGGCGCGCCTCGCGCGCCATCATGGCGCGCGCACTGAGGCGCTTTTCGCGCGGCTGGTGGAAGTTTGGACTGGCGAGCCGGAGGGGGCGGGCTGGGGGCTCGAGGAGCACGTGGCGCGCGTGCGCTGCCCGGTGCTCGCGATCCAGGGCGAGGACGACGAGTTCTTCTCGGCGGCACAGCTCCGGGCGCTCAGCCGCCTCACCCCCAGACTGGAGCTATTGCAGATTCCGGGCGCCGGCCACTACCCGATGCACCAGGCGAGAAACGAGGTGCTCGCCGCTGCGATCCGCTTCATTCGGAGCCTGACAGGCGCCAGTATTGGTACTTCATCGTCGCCGCAGAGCCCGCAACGATCGCGATGAAGGTGAGGATCGACCCAAGGGCCAAGGTCGAGAAGCCGGAGATCGCCTGGCCGATGGTGCAGCCGAGCGCCGTGATGCCGCCGAAGCCCATCAGGATCCCCCCCACCACATGGTTAGCGGTGTCCTCGGCGTCGCGGAAGCCTTCCCAACGGAACGTCCGCGTTGCGAGGGCGTAGGCCGCCGAGCCCGCGATCACGCCGAGCGCCGAGGCGATGCCGTAGGTCACGATCTTCGACTTGTCGGTCCACAGCATCAGGTACTCGAGCGTGAACGCCATCGGCGAGACAAAGGAGAAGGATTCCATCCGGCCGGTGTTGGTCGCGACGAACGCCTCCTGCAGCGTATTCGGGTCCTCGGCGACATGGCCGACGACGCCGCTCACGTACCAGCCGCCCACGACCACCAGCCCGGTCACCCCACCCCCGAGCGTGTAGTCGAAGTTCGCGCGGAAATCCTTGCTCGAGTAGACGAAAGCGATCATCGCGCCGCCGACGACGCCGGCAAGGACCCACGGGCTCAGGCCCAGCAGCGACGGCAGGTCCTGCCCCTGCGGCAGGATGATGGCCGCCCGCTCCAGGACGCCCACACGAAACGCGCCGAACAGCCCCCGCAGCGTCATGTACGCCGCGATGCCGAGGAACACGTACACCACGAGCGACTTGAGATTGCCGGCGCCGACGCGGATCAGCGTCTTCGAGCCGCAGCCCGAGCCGAGCGTCATGCCGACGCCGAAGAGGAATCCGCCGACGAGATAGGAGAGCCAGGTGAAATTCGGTCCGGGGTAGATCGACTTAGAGAGATCGATCAGGCCCGCGGCCTCAAGCGCGCTCGAGCCGAGGAGCGCCACCGCCATCGCCAGCAGCCACATCCGCATGCGGCCCGTGTCGCCCATGTTCACCCAGTCCGACACCGCACCCATGGTGCAGAAATTGGTCTTGTTGCCGACCGCGCCGAAGATGAACGCGAGCGCGAAGGCGCCGGCGGTGACGTAAGGGACGAGGGCAGCGGGGTTGACCTCGTTCATCCTAAAATCGGGGCGTGCAACTCATTGAACAGCTGGAAGATCTCGCAAGCCGCGAACTGAGCCTTTTTCGCTCGCAGCTTCTGCGCGAAGACGTCGCACGGCTCAGCAAGCTCCAGGAGCTTGCGCGCACGGCAAAGGATCTTGAGGCTTTCAAGAAGTCGGGTATGCGTATCGGATGGACCCAGGGCGACGCGCGCACGCACGAGCTGCGCGAGCCGCTCGAGCGCCTGCTCGCGGCGGTATATGCCTTTGAAAAGAATGCCGCGCCGGAAGCGCCGATCGTCGAAGCCTGGGAAGCGCTATATCGAAGCCGCATGGAAAAGCTGGTCGGCTGCCTCTCCACGCCCGTACCCAAGCCAGTGGACTAGGTTAGGCCTTCGCCTTGCGGCAGAAGACCTCGTAGAGCGCGGCGAGCAGCGCCGGCGCCTCGCGCCCCGCGAGCGAGTAGTAGATCGTCTGCCCGGCGCGGCGGCTCGTCACCAGGCCCCGGCCGCGGAGCAGCGCGAGGTGCTGCGAAAGCGCCGATTGGCTCACGTCGACCACGCGCTCGAGCTCGCCCACCGATTTCTCGCTCTCGGCGAGCTGGCACAGGACGAGGAGCCGCACTGGGTTCGACATCGCCTTCAGCAGCCCGGTCGCGCGCAGCGCGCGCGACTGAAGCTCGCCCAGGTTCATCTCGGAGACGTCGCTCATGTCGGGCAAGCCGGCGCGCAGCCGGCGAAGCCGTCGGCGGACATCTTGGCCTCGTACTTGGGCGCGACTTGAGACCCGGGCGTGAGCGACGCCTTCACCTCGGTCCAGTTCGTCGGCTTGAGCACCACCAGCCACCCGGCGCCGTAGGGATCCTCGTTGGCGAGCGCGGGCTTGCCGGAGAGCGCTTCGTTCACCTCGGCGACCGTGCCTGCGACCGCGGATTTCGCCGGGCCTACCCATTTTCCGGACTCCACCGTGGCGCAGGACTTGCCTGCGTCCACGCCGCGCCCGATCTTCTTCGGCGTGTAGGCGACGAGCTGGCCGGCCATCGCGGTCGCGACCGCGGTCATGCCGAGCTTGACGTTGCCGTCGGGCATCTCCCGGTACCAGATGTGGTTCTCGACGTCGTAGAGCAGCTCGTCGGGCAGGTTGCAGCCGCGCACGTTAGCCATGTGTTCCCTCGTCCTCGGTTTCCTTGCGCAACGGCCGCGACGCGCAGCAGAACTCGCCCAAGCCTTCCACTTCGAGCTTGCCGCGCACGAAAAGCCGCAAATGCTCCACCAGCATCTTCATCATCAGTTCGGTGCGCGCGTCGGGTTTTTCCGCCAGGAGGTTGTAGTGGTAGGCGATCTCGCGGCAGGTCTCGCGGCAGGCGTTGAAGCTCGGCACCCCGCGCGCGCCCTGGCGATGCAGCGCGAGCAGGCGAAAGCCTTCGCTCGTTTCGCGGGTCGGCGTTTCCGCGCGCGCCTTCAGCCACTCCTCGAGGACCGACTCGGCCTGGGCCAGCAAATGTTCCCTCATGCCAGATTCTTTTCCTTGAGCAGCGAGATTCCGTCCGACACGTTCTCATGCACGCCCAGCTTGCGCGGCGAAAGCCCGAGCGCGATGCCGAGGAGCTGGGTGAAGTAGAGCATCTTCACGCGGGTGTTCTCACCGAGCTTTTTCTCGGCGCGCACCTGGTGCATCTCGAGGCCGGAGTGGCAGGTCGGGCATTCGGTGGCGATGACGTCCGCGCCCGCGGCTTCCGCGGCGCGCAGGATGTTGAGCACAAGCCGGGTCGACGTGTCGCTGTCCGAGAGCGTGTGCGCGCCGCCGCAGCACGCAGTCTTCAGCGGAAAGTCCACGTTCTCCGCGCCGGCGGCGGCGAGGAGGTCGTCCATGAAATGCGGCTTAGCGCTCGATTCGCTGCCCGGCCCACGGTCCTTCTCGGGAAAGATGTGGCGCGGCCGCGTGTACATGCAACCGTAGTAGTTCGCGACTTTTAGGCCCTTGAGCGAGTTCTTGGCGCGCCGCCTGAGCTCGTCCTCGCCGACGCCGCCCTTGAGCCAATCGAGCGCGTGGATGGTCTCTACCTGCCCCGCGCGATAGGTCGTGTGTCCCGCCTTTTTCGAGAGGCGCTCGATCACCTGGCGCGAATCGGCGTCGTGCAGAAGGTCATGCTCGGCCTTCTTCAGGTTGTGATAGCAGCCGTTGCACGGCGCCATGACCACGTCGGCGCCCATCTCGTTCGCCGCAATCGACATCACGCGCGAAGAAAGATAGGTCTGCAGCTTGGGGTCGACGTTCTTCACTTCCATCGCCCCGCAGCAGTTCCAGTCCTTCACTTCGTCGAGCCTGAGGCCGAGCGCCTTTCCCACGACCTTGGTCGACTGGTTGTACGCGTGCCCGGTGCCCTCGAGGGCACAGCCCGGGTAGTAGGCCACTCGTTGGTATTTACTCAAGAGAAAGCGCCTTTCGTTGCCTGCTTTCCTGCTCGTGCACATACTCCGAGATGGCCGCGCGCGCCTTACGCCAGCTTCTTGTCCTAGGGCGAAAAACGAAAGCCAGCGCCATCGCGATGCCCTGCTTGAACGGCAGCCGGCGCGCCACGCGCTTCACCATCTCGACAAGCCAGTCCTGCTTGAGCGGCTGGCCGGTCTGGGCGAAGAAATTGCGGATCACCCGGCCTTCCTCGATCTTGCCGGTGGCGAACACCTGCTCGGAAAACTCCTCGTCGAAGATCATCGATGGAGACTTGGGAGTGTGGCCCTTGAGCGTGAGCCAGTGCGCGGTTGCCTTCATCACGCCCTCGGGCACGACGTCGCGCGGGCACACGTGCGTGCACTTATGGCACGACACGCACTGCCAGACGATGTCCTTGTCGCGCAGGAGCTCCGACTCCATGCCCATGCGGATGAGGTAGATCCAGAAGCGCGGATTGAAGTCGGGATTGAGCGCGTTCACGGTGCACGCGTTGGTGCACGAGCCGCACTGCCAGCAGCGGTGGATGTTTTCGCCTCCCGGCAGCGCCGCGATCTCCTCCTCCAGACGCTCGTTGTAGTCGGTGACCACGCGCGACTGGATGAACGTGCTCCAGTGGCCGGAGACGTCGACGCCGTCGAGCACGAGCTTGTCGTGCGTCTTCAGGTTCTCCGGCCGGATGAGCGATTTCTCGTGGATCATTGGGCGATTTCCGCGCGCCCGTCGGCGGCTTTGAGCTTGCTGCGGCCGTTCTGGTCGATTCCATCCAGGCCGAGGATGCGCCGCGTATGCAGCATCGGGTCCTCGGGCGTGGCGAAGTCGGTGCGCAGGTACGACGCGCCCCGCTCGCCGATGTAGCCGGCGTACACCTGCGCCATCAGCACGTCCACGTAGAACAGCACGTCGCGAAACACGCCGTTCGCCGTCAGGTACTCCGAGAGCTCCTGGCGCAGCATAAGAAAGGTCGCGTAGCCGTCCGGCACGTCGATGCTCATGCTGTCCACATCCTCGCCGTGCCAGATCTCGCGCAGCACGCCGGTGTTGGTGCGCGCATCCCAGACCCAACGCGTCATCAGCGGATAGCGCTCGGGATCGGCGTAATGCAGGAGCTCCGCGGCGAGGTCGCGCACCCAGCGGTGCTCGCGGTCATCGGGGAAATCCGCGCAAAAGTGCTTCATCCGCTCATCGGCCTGCTCCTCCTTTTCGAAAAGGCCCCTGATGCGTTTCTTCATCTCCTCGAACCAGTGCGGCTGCGCGTACTGCCCGATGCGGCGGCGCACCGTCGACATGTGCGCGCAGAGCGCGCGAAACCGGCGCAGATCGAACCCGCTTCCCAAGCTTTCCTGGAACAGCGCCGACTTCACCTTCACCGCTGCCACATAGGCCTCGACGCCGCCCTGCTCGTCGGAACGCGACACCAGCGCCTCCAGGGCGAGCTTCAGCTTCGGTCCCGACAACTCGAGCCTTGGCCGTTCGACGGGACGCATCGCTAGGCGGCGACCGCGGCGCCCCGGCTGACGAACTGCAGCGCGGCCATGGCGGCGGCCTTGCCCTGTGCGATTGAATCGTCGATGGTCTCCGGACCGGTGGCGGCGCCCGCGACGAACACGCCGGCGCGCGAGGTCTCGCCGAGCGAGCCGTAGGCGCTGCCCTTGTCGATGTGGCCGTGCTCCTGCAGCTTCACGCCGAACACGCCGGCGATCGACTTGTTGTCGACGTTCGGGTCCATGCCGATGGCGTGCACCACCATGTCGAACGGGATCGTGATCGGTCGCTTCACCAGCGTGTCCTCGCCCTTGACGATGAGCTTGGCTCCGTCGGAGGTCACTTCCGCGATGCGCGCCTTGATGTACTTGACCTTGAACTCCTCCTGGCTCTTCCAGTAGTACTTGGTCTCGTACAGGCCGTAGGTGCGGATGTCCATGTAGTAGATGTAGACGTGGCAGTCGGGGAGCTCCTCGCGGATCTCCATCGCGATGTTGCACGACACCGTGCAGCAGATCTTCGAGCACCACTCGCGCCCGATCTGGCGGTCGCGCGAGCCGACGCACAGCAGGATCGCGACGCGTTGGGGCTTGCGGCCGTCGGACGGGCAGCGGATGCCGCGGCCCGAGGAGATCATCTGCTCCACCTGCGTGGTGGTAACGACGTCGGGGAAGGTGCCGAAGCCCCACTCGGGCTTGTTCACCGAGTCGAAATGGGTGAAGCCGGTGCACAGGATCGAGGCCGCGGCTTCGACCATGGAGCCGTCGGAGAGCGTCGCGACGAAGCTGCCGGGCTCGCCGGCGAATCGTTCAACCCTCTTGTTCTTCTGAACCAGGACCAGGTCGCTTTCCTCCACGCGGCGCACCATGCCGCCGATCGCGTCCTTAGCCCACTCGCCCGAGGGCACGAGCTTGGCGTAGCCCGAGAGGATCGGCGCGCCGCCGAGCTTTGCTTCCTTCTCGACCAGCACGACGCGCTTGCCCACGCTCGCAAGCGAATGCGCGGCGGCGAGGCCCGCGGGGCCGGCGCCGACTACAAGGATTGGCTTATTCATGAAAAAGCCTCAGCGCAGAACTTTCACCGGAATAAACCCAGGCCCGGAGGTGATCATGCGGCGGGGGTCGTAGAGGTTTTCCTGCTTGCCCGACTTGATCTCCTCGAGGTAGGCGACGAACTCGGCTTTCTTCGCTTCCCAGTCGATGCCGAGCTTCTCCATGAGCGTTTCGGTGGGCGACGCATGCCAGTGCGACTGCACGATTTTGTAGGGATGCGCGCCGCACACGAGCGCGGCGAACTGGCAGTCGGCGAGGACTGCGAGCTCGACCGCCTTGCCCGCCGCCTTGCCAATCCACTGGTTCTTGTCGAGCGTAGTGATGCAGCCTGTGTCGTGGCCGATCATCACATCGGCATGCGCCTCCTCGACCGCGACGCGGATCTTGCGGTCGATGGCGAAGGAACGCGTGAACTCGCGCTCGGAGATGATGTGGCGAAAGCCGAAGCCGCAGCAGTCGTACCAGGTCGAGTAGTCGATCACCTGCGCGCCGAGCGCCTGCATGAGGCCGGTGGAATTGGCGAGGCGGTTGCCGCCCAGCACGCTGTCTTCGTAGATCGCGTCCTCGGGCACCATCTTGTAAACGTGGCAGGCGGGATGAATGGTGGCGCGGATACCGCTGCAATCGATCGTGCGCATGCCCGCGATGCGGTCGCGCACCACGTGCAGCCACTCGGAGTAGTGCACGACTTCCTCGGGGATGAGGAGCTTGCCGTCCACCAGTCGGCCGAGCTTGCCGAGGATCGTGCGCACGCGCTCGCGGAGCTTCGCTGAGTGAAGCAGGTAGGCGCGCACTTCCTTGTAGTTGCCGAATGAAGTGCCGCAATGCACAAGCGGGTAGTAATAGGCTTCGGGCAGACCTTGCGCCTTCGCGGCGACATAAGCCTGGTGGAAGTTGCGCAGGAAGACGGCGGCGAGGCTTTCGAGGTTGCCGATTCCCGAGCCGTGGTAGTTCCACGCGGTGCACGAAGTCTGGTCAGTCTCGTCCAGGTACTCGATACCCATTTTGTTCATGAGCCACAGCAGCGACGCCGGGTAGCCGGGAATGTTGCCGCACTGGCCGCAGGACTTGTGGTGCCACAGGCGCGTGGTCGGGACCTTCTTATCCCAGCCGTAGAGCGTCTTCACCATGATCGGCTGGTGCTCCTCGCTCACGCGATGAACGACGATCTCGCCGTCCTTTTCGAGCTGCCACATCGCGTCGCGCACGTCCTCGACGCGGTCCTTGTTGGTGAGCATCGAGCGCTTGTCCACCTTCAGCTCGACCCAGGAAGTCGCGATCTTCGCTTCAGTGGGGGAGAGGTTGGCATCGCGCCACTCGGAGCCATGGCCGGTGAATCGCTCATTCATCTTTGTCTTCCTCCTGATCCGCGAGGAAATCTTTCCAGTCCTCGCGCTTCTCGTCCATGATGTCGGTGATGACATCGAACAGATTCTCGTCGATTCCTTCAAGCTGCTTCAGCACCCCGGTCATCTCCCAGATGGTGTAGAGCTCGACCGAAGTCTTCAGATTCACCTCCCACGCCGTCGCCGTGGTGTTCAGTGTCGGCATCGGGATCGCCTTGCGCAGAAGCTTGAGCGGCGCCTCCACCTTCGAGATATTCGGCCCCCAGTCGGCGAAGTGATCCTTGTTGATCATATCGGGCGAGAGCTGATTGCCGGTGGAGATGAGCTTCAGCATGACGCGCGAGAACGGGCGCAGCACGTCCTTCGCCGACTTCATCTGGTGCTTGATCGCGGTCTCGCGCATCAGCATCACGAGGCCGCCGGGCGAGTTGCCGAACGGGCAGCGCGCGGCGCAGGTGTAGCACTGGGCGCAGGCCCAGATCTTCTCCTGCATCGCGTCGTAGATACCCTCGAGGTTCTCGGTCCAGAGGAGCTGAACGATCTCGCGCGGGCTGAAGTCGTAGTAGTGCGCGGCCGGGCAGGTGGCGGTGCAGATGCCGCAGTTGAGGCAGCCGTTCAGCTCGTGGTCGTAGCGCAGGTCCGACTGGATGTCGGCGAAAATTTCCTCGAGCTTCGCGCGCGGTAGCGGCGTGCTTCCGGCGACCGGATCGCCGACGTGCTTCTGCACTCGGGTGCCTGGCGCGGCGTGCGACATCAGTAGGTCATCACCTTGACGTCGTCGTTTTCCATCACCTCTTCGATGAGGTGGGCGCCCCCGATCACGCCGGCGCACTCGGGAATCAGGTCCTCCTGCTTCATGTCGAAGAGGTCCAGGTTCGGCGAGCAGCAGTAGAACTTGACTCCCGCCTCGTGCGCGTCCTTGATGAAGTCGTAGACCGACTTGGGCGAGCCTTCCTTGACGAAGAGCTTCTCGGCGACGCCCTTCTTCATGAGCCGCCCCGCGGTCGCGGTGCAGATCACGTCGACCTCGTAGTCCATGGCCGCGGCCACCGAAGCCTGGAAGATCGGCGCGCCGAGCTCCTCGCCATGCCTCGGGTCGGTGTTCGCCATGACGATCACGAGCTTCTTGGCCATAAGCCTCCTCGGAATATCGTCAGAATATATTAGAAAAATCTTAAGTGTCAATCCATCCAGCCCGCCAGCTTGACCACGCCGGCCATGATCGGCACCAGCGCGTCCTCGAGGCGGCGCTGCGCGACGCGCAGCGCGGCGAGCCCGGCGTCCACGTCGGGGGCAACCTCGTCGAACTCCATCACCAGGTCCTCGACCATCGCGACCTTCAGGCCGGGATGGCCGGCGAAGCCGAGCGCGCGGCGGCCGAGCTGCCAGAGCGCGGCGCGCCCTTTCGCGTCGACGGCGAGCACCTCGGCGCCGGGCGGCGGCAGCGGCCAGTCGCGCATGTAGACCGCAAGCGGATACTCGGCCGGCAGGTAGCCTTCGAGCGCCTGTTCCTTTGTCCTTCTCGCAATCCCGACCGAGAACTCGAGCCCGGTCTGCTGCGGCGCTTCTCCCGCGGCGAGCGCGAGGATCTGGGCGCCCAGGCCAATACCGAGGATCGGCTTGCCCTCGCGCAGACAGGCTTTCGCGAGCTCCACTTCGGAAGACAGCGTCGGGACGTCGCGCGTCCCCGCGCTGCCCCACGGACCCCCGCCAAGCAGGATCAATCCCTGGTCGAGCGCGTCGGCCTTGGGCAGCGCAACCTTGCCGGTAAACGGCCGGTGGTAGCGGAAGCGGATGCTGCGACCCTCGAGGTGGTCCTCGATCAGCCCGAGGAACTCGGCCGAGGTGTGCTGGATGACCTGGACCGTCAAGTTTTCAACTGGCTTCTGATTTTTCTCAAATCAGCCTTGTTCGGCTGGAACGGATAGCTCGCGATGTTCGAGGGCGGCGAGTCGCCGTAGGGTCGGTCACAGGCCGAGACGTCGTCGCGGAACTTGCCCGGACAGCCGGAGGTGCGGAACGCGACTCCCTCGGCAATAGTGTCTTCGAGAAGGCTCTTCGAAACCCCGAAATCGCGTACGCGCCCTTCTTCATCGAACTCCATCCGCTCGACGCGCACGCCGCGGTAGTCGATCAGGTACCTCGCGAGCTGTACGCGCCGCCACTGCGCGCGCGGGGTGGCCGGCAGGTGGTCCATGAGCGATCCCTTCTCCGGGAAGAAGCAGAACATGTGGCTGTGGCCGCCGAGGTCTACGAGCTGCTGCACCAGGCTCAGCACATCGTATTCGGTCTCCCCCATGCCGACGATGATATGGGCGCCGAACTTCTGCGGGCCGAACACCTCGCGCGCATCCATCAGGATCTCCCAGTACTTGCGCCACGAGTGCGGCGACTGCACGCCCTTGCCGCGCGTGCGCTCGAAGATCTCGGGCGTCGCCGCGTCGAGGGCAACGGTGAAGATATCGGCGCCCAGCTCGTGCAGGCGTTCGACGTCCGCGCGCGTCATGGTGGTCGGGTTGGAAAGGATCGACACGGGCAGCGTGGCGGGGTCGATGCGCGCGGTCCAGCGCTTGAGGACCGTCACCGTGTCCTCATCGGAGCGCGGGTGGGTAATCATCGAGATACACATGCGGTGAAACGGCGTGCGTGCGCCTTCGCGCGCCACGATGTCGATCGTCATGTCCAGCGGCACCGCCGGCCAGTCGACGCGGATGAAATTGCGGTCGGCGTAGTCGCGCTCGGCCTCGCGGTGGCGCGCAAGCCCGCAGTACGCGCAGTTGGCGCGGCAGCCCTCGGGATACGTGAGCAGGAGATTGAGGCAGCGCGTGCACTCGCAGCGGTACATCTTTCCGCTCATGATGCCGAGCGTGAGCGCGGCCGCGGTCGACATCTGTACATACTCGGGCGAGCGCATGTTCGGCGCCAGGAGGTTGTAATTCGGCCGGTACACGCCCTGCGGCGCGACGGCATTCGCCTTCACGCGCGCGCCGTTCTTCAGTTCGATCGGGATCGCCCCCGGCGCGCGTGGCGTCATTGCGTTGGGATGCTCGTAGCAGCTCACTGCCAGTATTCCGGATACGCGATCCAGCCGCGTCTCAATTGCTTTTTGTTCAAGTCCGAACTCATGAGCTCGCGTCGCCGTTGCAGCGCACGCTCGAGCGCGGCGCGATAGACGTCCTCGAGTTCCTCTTCGTATTGCTTGAACTTGCCGTTCGCAGCCGCCTGTCCTGCGAGGCGCCCGGAGTGCACGGCGGCGGCGATGCCGGCGCCGGTCACCGGATTGGCAAGACCGGCCGCGTCTCCCGCAAGGAGAACGACGGTGCCTTGAAGGGCGCCGTAGGCCTTGAGCATCCCGCCCACCGGAATCGCCCCGCCGGTGAGGGTGAGAACTTCGCTTGAAACTCTTTTTGATTGGGACGCGTGCAGGCGCGCAACGATGATCTTAAGGCGTCCCTTGTGCTGCGGGCTCACACCGGCCCCGAGATTGGCGAGATCGCCCTTTGGAAATAGCCACCCATAGCCGCCCGGAATTTCGGCCGAAAGAAAAATGTCGGTCGCCGCGTACGGCTCGCGCAATGCCGCGGTGATCTGACGCGTCTCGACAAGTTCCCCATTTACCGCGCCGATAGCCCTACCGGCGCGCGAGCGCGGACCATCGGCGCCAATGATCACTTGCGCGCGCAGCGCCGAGCCGTCGGCGAGCTCGACCACACCGTTACCGCTTACTTTCCTGATGAAGCTGGAGAGACGCACGTCAGCCCCGGCACTGACAGCCTCCTCCACCAGCGAAGCATCGAACCCCGCGCGGTCCAGCATGTGCCCCGGAAAATCAGGCTTGAGGTCCGGCGCATCGTCCTCGACGAATGTGGCCATGGAGTCGATGCGTTGCCGGACCACGTCTGGTCGTGCTTCGACCAGGCGCGGCACGAGTTCGGCGCATTGGACCGGCAGCCCCGGCGCGCGCTTGCGATCAAGCGCGATGACCTTGCAGCCGCGGCGCGCGGCTTCGGCGGCGGCGCTCGCCCCGGCGGGGCCGAGCCCGAGGACGAGCACGTCGACCGAGCGCATCATGCGCTAACCGCGCGCGGGTGCAGCGTGATCGCGCGGCCGGTCTTGACCGAGCAGCACGCGTGGGTCTGCGCGGCGGGTCTGCCGATGGCGTGCGCGACCGCGAGCGCGCCCTCGGCCGGGAACGCAATGCCGTCGAGGCCTGCCATCACGGCGTAGGCGTCGGTCACACGCCGGTGCATGCCCGGCGGACGCGCGCAGCCGAGCAGCACTTGGCGCTCCGGGATGCGCGCTCGAGCTTCGAGGAAGATTTCGCCGACTTCCGAGGTCGCGGGCGCAACGAATGTCCCCGGCCGGGCATAGAACGGCATGATCACCACGAGGACCAGCGAATGAATGCGGTGGCGGCTCACGATGTCGAGCGCGGCGCGCTCGCCGACGATGCGCCCATAGTGAAGCCCGATCACGATGTGCGGCACGACCTCCATGGTCGTGCCGCACAGCGCCGCGAGGGTGGCCTCGAAATCCTCCACCGGTCGGTCGAGGTGATAGACCTCGCGTATCGTGTCGGCCGAGCCGATGACGTCCATCATCACGGTGTCCACGCCCGCCGAGGCCATGGCGCGCGCGCGCGGTGCATCCAGCAGAGCGGAATGCACGGCGACCTTGAGGTGCGGGAATTCGCGCTTCAGCCGCTCGAGCACCGGAAGGTAGCGTTCGTAGCGGATCTCGTTGCGCCGCGTCGAGCCTCCCGAGAGGAGAAACCCCTGCAGGTCCTGAGTGGCGATCAGCGTGCGCACCTTGCTCTCGAGCATCTCAGCGCTCGTCGCCGGGATCATCGGCTCGAGAATCTTCGCCTGGCAGTGCTCGCACATCAGCGCGCACCCGCCCGCCGTGATCGAGAACGCGGGGAAGCTGTTCTTGCCGCAGCCCTCGATGTCGCAGCTCGAGTACGCGCGGAACGTCGGGGTCGAGAACCGGACTTCGCGGCTGCGCACGAGCGCCGCCGAGCGCTCAAAGCGCGCGACGAGCGCGCGGTCGAGCGCGGCGTCTTCGAGCGCCTCGATGGAGTCAAGCGCTTCTAGCCAGGCCATGAAGCGCCTCTACTTGCGCTTCATGTAGAAGGTGAACTCCTTCTGCGCCGCGGCATGCGAGAGCAGCTCGTTGCCGGTCTGCTTCGAAAACGCCTGGAAGTCCTTGACCGAGCCCGGATCGGTGGCCACGATCTTGAGGACCTGCCCCGAGCGCATCTCGTTCAACGCCTTCTTGGCGCGCAGGATCGGCAACGGGCAATTCAGCCCACGGGCGTCGAGTTCTCTGTCGAAGTTCATGATCGCGTCGCAAGTATTACACGGAGGGTATCGGCCCGGCCGGAGTTCCGGCAGGCGATCCGCCGGCACATTGCGCGCTGACCCGGCTGCCCCCATATTGGGAGGGATGAAATACAAGGATTACTACAAGATCCTGGGCGTCGAGCGGGGCGCCTCCGACGAGGAGATCAAGAAGGCGTACCGCAAGCTCGCCCGGCGCTACCACCCCGACGTTTCCAAGGAATCGAACGCGAAGGAGCGCTTCCAGGAGGTGTCGGAAGCCTACGAAACCCTGCGCGACAAGGAGAAGCGCGCGGCCTACGACAGCCTCGGCAGCTTCCGTCCAGGCCAGGATTTTCGACCGCCGCCCGACTGGTTCGAGCGCTTCGGCTCGGGCCGCAGCGAAGACCTGCATGGCGTAGACCTGGGCGAGCTCTTCGAATCGATGGGGCTTTTTGGCCGCGCGGGGCGGCGCCGATCGCGCGGTGCGTTTCCGGGCGAGGACTACGAGGTCCCGGTGCGCCTTACGCTGGAAGAGGCCTTCCGCGGCGCCGAGCGCACGGTGCAGCTCGACAACCGCAGCTTCACCGCTCGCATTCCGCGCGGCGCGATCGACGGCCAGCGGCTGCGCCTGCGCGGCAAGGGCGCCCCGGGAATGAACGGCGGCCCGCCGGGGGATCTGTACCTGCAAATCGCGCTCGACCCGCATCCGCTCTACCGCGCGAGCGGGCACGACCTCGAGATCGAGGTGCCGCTTGCGCCCTGGGAAGCCGCGCTCGGCGCGCAGGTCGAGGTGCCCACGCTCGAGGGGCGCGTTACGATGAAGGTGCCGGCAGGCTCGCGCGCCGGCCAGAAGCTTCGCCTCAGCGGGAAGGGCCTGCCCAAGCCCAGCGGTGGCGCCGGCGACCTTTACGCGGTTCTCACCATCGCAGTGCCGGCCACGCTCACCGAGCGCGAAAAGGCGCTGTACGAGGAGCTGCGGCAGAGCTCGCGCTTCAACCCGCGCCTGCGCTTCGACTAGGTAGGCACAGTGCTTGCGAGCGGCGCTCGCATGGCCCTTGCGGAGCAAGAGACCCGGGAGTTGCGAAGCGAGATCGAGCGGCGGCGCGCTGCGCTTCTTTCGGAGCTGCGTGCCGACGCCGAGCGCCTGCGCGCCAACCCGGCAGCGGTGCGCTGCGTGGACTGCCAGCGCGTCCACGAGAAGACGTTTGCCGGGCCGAGCGCTTCGAGCCTCTAGGCTCTAAGCACGCATTTCTCGTAAAGACGAGGGAAAACCCCTGCCGGGTCGTATTTCTTCTTGAGCGCGTCGTACGCGGTGCCGCCGTAGCGGGCGTGGAAATCAGCCGCGGAGAAGAAGCTGTCGGAGTACAGCGACTTGATCCCGCCGAGCTCGCTTACCTTGTTCTCGATCAGGCGGTTGAAGTGCCCGGGCGCGTGCGCCTCGCGCGTGCGCTTTACATCCCAGAAGCCGAAGTTCACGTACCAGGTGCTCTTCACGGGATAGAGCACGAATCGGCCCGAATGGGATTGAGGCCCGATCGGACAGATCCATTGCGGCCACAAGCCGATGTCCTTGGAGTAAAAGTCGAGGAACTCGGCCGCGCGCGAGATCGGAATGTCGACGTCCTGAATCACCGACTCCGAATGCAGGCCCAGAACGCGCTCGAGCTTCTTCGTCGCGCCGACGCGGCTGTTCCAGCGCATGATCTTCGTGTAGGTGCGCGAGCCCAGACGGTTCCTGCCGTAGACGAATCGCCTCATGAAAGGGTTCTGCGCGAAGACGTTCTTCGAGCACCAGAACCAGTCGGTGTCCCAGCGCCAGAGGTAATCGTGCGCGGTGAGGTAGTCCTCGCGTTTCTCGGCGATCGAGCGGTAATAGATATTCTTGTAGGTGTAGTCGCTGGTGAACGGCGCCGAATCAACAAGGCGGCCGAGCGTGATGAAAAGCCGCTCGGGCGAGAAAATCGTGCCATCCACGAAATCCGCTGTGCCGGCGAGCAGATGCTGTTCGAGTTGGGAGAAATAATCTCTTCCATTCCTGAACGGCAAATGCGACAGGTGCACATACGGCTTCACCGGCACGGTCCTCGCCTTCACGCGCAGCGCGTAGCCGAGCGTGCCGTAAGAGTTGGGAAAACCGAAGAAGAGATCGGCGTGCGCGTTGTCCGGGGAGCAGCTCACGACGCGCCCGTCGCCGAGCAGCACGTCGAGCTCGAGCATGGTGTCGTGCACGAGGCCATAGCGGTGGGAAGAAGCCTCGATGCCGACGCCCGCCACGGCCCCGCCGAGCGTGATGGTCTTGAGCTGCGGCACTACCGCGGGCATCACGCCGTGCGCCAGGCATTCGCGTGTCAGGTCGTCGTAAGGAATCATGCCTTCGGCTTCGACCCAACCATCGGAGATTCGCAGCACCTGATTGAAGCCCCGGACATCCAGCCGGCGGCGCTTGCCGGCCTCGCGGTCGCGGAAAAGGTTGGATGTCTCCTTGGCCAAGGCGACCGGGCCGGCGCCCTGCCTCAGGGACTCCTGGAGATATTCGCGCTTGGCGGCGTGCGCCGCAGCCGCGTCAGCCATGCCCGACGCGGCGCGGGGCGCTGGCCTTCAGCTGCTCGTACAGGAACTCGCGCGTCATCGGGTAGCTCGAGCGGGTGACGTTGCCCTTGGAGTACACCACCTGGAAGAGGTGCGTGCGCCCGTTGGGCGCACGGAACATTTCGGCGCAGCCGTAGAGGTACACGCGCCAGATGCGCCGGAAGCGCTCGTCGAAGCGCTTCGGGTCCAGCGCGCGGATCGCGTGCCAGCTGCGGTCGAAGCGCTCGGCCCAGACGTCCAGCGTGAGCGCGTAGTGACGGCGCAGGTTCTCGATGTCGAGGATCTCGAGGCCGGCCTTCTCCATCTCGACGATCACATCGGCGAGGCTCGGGATCCAGCCGCCGGGGAACACGTACTTACGGATGAAGAAGTCGGTGTCGAAGCGCCCGACATGGCCGATGAAATGGATGAGGCCGATGCCGCCCTGCTTGAGGTAACGCGCATGCGCGCGAATGAGCTCCGTGAGCTGATCGCGCCCGGCGTGCTCAAGGCAGCCGATCGAGACTACCTTGTCGAACTGTCGGGCGCCGGCGTCGCGGAAGTCCTCGTGCATCTGCATGGAAAGTGCGTTGCCGAGGCGGCGGCGCTCGATCTCGCGGCGCGCGTGCTCGGCCTGGGAGCCGGTGGTGTTGACCGCGGTCACCTTCACGCCGTAGCGCTCGTTGGCATGGAACATGAAGCCGCCGAAGCCGCTGCCGACGTCGATCACCTCTTCGCCCGGCTTGAGGAGGAGCTTGCGCGCCACGTGGTCGCACTTGTTGCGCTGCGCCTCCTCCAGGCTGCGCGTGTCCTCGGCCCAATAGGCGCAGGTGTAGAGCATGAGTGGGTCGTCGAGCCAGAACTTGTAGAACTCCGGCGGCAGGGCATAGTGCGCCTCGGCGTTTGAGCGAGCGCGGGAACGCACTGCGTTCGAGTGGGAGAGCTCGTGCCAGCGGTTGCGCAGCCACACGAGCAGCCCCTCGCCGCTGTCGATGCCGCCCTCCATGCCCGCGGCTAGCGCCTTGGGCAGGCTGCCCTCGATGTCGAGCTCGTCGGCGAAGTAGGCTTCCAGCAGGCCGACGTGGCCGAAGGCGGCGATGCGCCAGTAGGCGCGCGGGCTGCGGAACACGAGGGTGAACGCCGGGGTGGCGTCCCGCGACCGGCTCTCGGTTCCATCGCGATAGCGGATCGCGAACGGGATCTCGGTGCGGCTCGCGACCGCGGCCAGCATCTTCTCGACCCAGGACTTCACGGGCGGATTTTACAGTCGGCTGGAATCCGGGGCACGACTTCTGCTAGCCTCGGCGTGCATTCCACGCAAGGAGTTTCGCCATGGCAGCCAGGAAAGAGCGCGCTGCGCCGGCCAAGAGAACGCCGAAGGCAGTCAGCAATCTGCAACCCTCCCCCGAAGAAGTGCGCCAGCTCATCTCGGAGGCCGCTTATTACCGCGCCAAACAGCGCGGATTCGTCCCCGGCCACGAGCTCGAGGACTGGATCCAGGCCGAAGCCGAGGTCCTGCAGCGGCTGAACGGTCCTCGGAGCGCCGCCTAGACCGGGAGCGAGCTCAGCCGCGTCGGTTGGACGCATCCAAACGGCGCATTGCGCCGGGTCGAAAAGTTGCTGTGTTTCTGCACAGAGTGCAGGAGCGCGCAAATGAAGATCTGTGTCCTGAGCCGTACGAGTCGTGGCGGAAGTTACGACCCGCAGGTTTTCCATCTCGGAAGCCGCCGTCACACGGTGGTCGCGGTCCTCGAGCAGTGGACCGATGCCCAATACCGCTTTTTCAAGGTCCGGGTGGAAGACGGCCGGCGCTTCGTGCTGCGCCATGACCCCACCACCGGGGCATGGGAGCTGGCCGCGGCCTACGGCGGCGGAACGGGCGCGTGGCCCGGGCGCGCCGCCGCGGTGCGGATCTAGCGCGTAGCGCCCGCGGCGGGCGCGCCCGTGCCCGCGACCTCGCGCGTACCGAGGACCTCAATTTCGACCCGGCGGTCGGGCTGCAGGCACTCTAGGAGCTTCTTGCCCGCCATCTTCTTGCACTGATCGCCGGTGACTGGCGCAGACTCGCCCTTGCCTTGAGCGGAGATCACGTTCGTTTGGGCGCCAC
>DASTPE010000029.1:0-24268 GCA_035762345.1 Burkholderiales bacterium | reverse complement strand
CGGTGCAGGCAGTCCTGGAACCCCATGATGCCCAGGCCCACCGGACGGTGACGCTGGTTGCTGTTTCTCGCCTTGTCGACAGCGTAGTAGTTGATGTCGATGACGTTGTCCAGCATCCGCATCGCCGTGGAAATTGTTCTTTTTATTTTTGAGAAATCCAGTTCGAAGCCGGAGGGACCGCCGGCAAGATGCGCAACCAGGTTGATCGAGCCCAGGTTGCACACCGCGATCTCCTCCGAAGAGGTATTAAGCGTGATTTCGGTGCAGAGGTTCGAGCTGTGCACCACCCCCGCGTGCTGCTGCGGGCTCCTCAAGTTGCAGGGGTCCTTGAAGGTGATCCAGGGATGCCCGGTCTCGAACAGCATGGAAAGCATCTTGCGCCAGAGCTGCAGCGCCGGCACCTTCTTGTAGAGCTTGAGCTCGCCGCGCGCCGCCTTGTCCTCGTAGCGCAGATACGCCTGCTCGAAGCTGCGGCCGAACTTGTCATGCAGGTCGCGCACGTCCGAGGGGCTGAACAGCGTCCACTCGGCGCCTTCCATGACGCGCTTCATGAACAGGTCCGGGATCCAGTTCGCGGTGTTCATGTCGTGCGTGCGCCGGCGGTCGTCCCCGGTGTTCTTGCGCAGCTCGAGAAACTCCTCGATGTCGAGGTGCCAGACCTCGAGGTAGGAGCACACCGCGCCCTTGCGCTTGCCGCCCTGGTTCACCGCCACGGCAGTGTCGTTCACCACCTTGAGGAAAGGCACCACGCCCTGCGACTTGCCGTTGGTGCCCTTGATGTGCGAGCCGAGGGCACGCACCGGGGTCCAGTCGTTGCCCAGGCCTCCCGCGTACTTGGCGAGAAGCGCGTTTTCCTTGATCGCCTCGTAGATCCCTTCGAGGTCGTCCGACACCGTGGTCAGGTAGCAGCTCGAGAGCTGGGAGCGTTGCGTGCCGGAGTTGAACAGCGTCGGCGTCGAGCTCATGAAGTCGAACGAGGACAGGACGTCGTAGAACTCGATCGCCCTCGCTTCCCTGTCCTTTTCCTTGAGGGCGAGCCCCATGGCGACGCGCATGAAGAACGCCTGCGGCAATTCGATCCGGCGCCCGCCGCTGTGCAGAAAGTAGCGGTCGTAGAGCGTCTGCAGGCCGAGGTAGCCGAATTGCAGGTCGCGCCGGGCGCTCAATGCCTGGCCCAGGCGAGTCAAGTCGAACCTGGCGAGTTCGGGGTCGAGGAGCTCGGCCGCGACGCCGCGCTCGACGAAGCCCGGGAAGTAGCTCGCGTAGCGCGTCTCCATGTCCGCCTGGCTCGCTTCCTCGCCAAGCACCTCGAGCCGGATGGTGTCGAGCAGCAGCCGCGCCGTGACGTAGCTGTAGGCCGGGTCCTTCTCGATCAGCGCGCGCGCCGCCAGCACCGCGGACTTGCGCACTTCCTGCATCGGCACGCCGTCGTACAAGTCGCGCAGCGTGGCTTCCAGGATGGCCGCGGGGACGGCCTCGGCCAGGCCTTCGCAGGCGGCTTCCACGAGGCGTTGCAGCCAGGCGCGGTCGAGCACCCTGCGCTCACCGTTCTCGACAACATGGAGCTCAGCAGAGGCCCTGGCCGAAGTCTTTTCCTGCGCACGCGCCTTTGCCCGCTCCTCGCGGTAGAGCACATAGGCTCGGGCCACGTCGTGCTCGCCCGAGCGCATCAGCGCGAGCTCGACCTGATCCTGGATGTCCTCGATGTGAAAGGTCCCGCCTTGCGGCTGGCGCCGCAGCAGGGCGGCCATCACGTTGTCGGTGAGCCCGGCCACCAGCTCGCGAATGCGCGCCGAGGCGGCGCCCTGCGAGCCATTCACGGCGAGGAACGCCTTGGTCATCGCGACCGAGATCTTGGCCGGCTCGAAGCCCACGACCGCGCCGTTGCGCCGGATGACTTTGCAGTCGGCATAGGCGCCGCGCGCCGGCGAGCCCGCGTCGGAGACGCCCACGCTCAAAGACGAAGGTACCGTTGCGCTGTCGTGAGCGACTTGCATCCCGCCCTCCCACCAGGTCTTTGTTCGCACCCGGGCCGTCAACCCTGACGTCCCACCCCTTGCCCACTATGACTAGTGCCTGACGGCCCTGCGTTGGCCATATCTAGTAGACGGAACGGAATCTACCGCACGACGTTTTGATCTGGCAAGCGGCGGCAGGCGTTGATGCGCCGCAGCGGACACTCAATATGTCGGTTTGTAGCGGTCGACCCGTACTAGATCTAGTGGGGCCGCGGAGAGGCACTACATACTGAAGCGCAACGCGGCTATTGGCCCATATCTAGTGGCCAGGCGCGCGCAAAAATAAAATCTCTAGTCGCGCGCGCGCGCCAGCGAAGCGAGCAGCCGCGCCCAGTCAAAGCGCGCGCCCGGATCGGTCTTGCGCCCGGGTGCGACGTCGCTGTGCGCCGCGATGTCGCGCAGGGGAACCTGTGCTCGCAGCTCGCGCACCAGCGCGGTGAGCGCGGCGTACTGCAGGTCGGAGAATACGTCGTCGTCGGTACCTTCGAGCTCGATTCCGACCGAGAAGTCGTTGCAACGGGCGCGGCCGCGCCAGGACGAGGCGCCGGCGTGCCAAGCGCGCCTTTCCACCGGCACAAACTGCACGCGCTCACCGTCGCGGCGGATGAGGTAGTGGCTGGAGACCTTGAGCTGACAGATCGCACGGAAGTACGGGTGCGCCAGCGGGTCGAGGCGATTTGTGAACAGCCGCTCGATCGCCTCGCCGCCGTACCGGCCGGGCGGCAGGCTAATCGAGTGCAGGACCACCAGGGTGATTTCGGTGCCCGGCGGCCGCTCGTCGCAATTCGGCGACTCGACCATCCGCATCGGCTCAGCGATTCTCCTCCCTTATGTTGAGGCGCTGCATGCGATACCTCAGCTGCCTGAACGTGATCCCCAGCAGCCGCGCAGCCGCCGTACGGTTGAAGCCGGTCTTGCCGAGCGCCTGCAGGATCGCCTCGCGCTCGAGGCGGTCGAGGTACGTGGGAAGCGGCTCTTCGATGAGCTCGGGCTTCGGCGCCTGCGTCTCTTTCTCCGATGGCTCCTGCTCTTCCTCCGGAGCAATGCGATGCAGGGCAAGCGCCTCCGGGCCGAGCTCCTCCCCGGGCGAGAGCGCCAGCGCGCGCTCGAGGATGTTCTCGAGCTCGCGCACGTTGCCGGGGAAGTCGTACGCCATCAGCTCCTGCAGCGCGCTCGCCGAGAGCCGGGGCGGCGGGACACCGTTCTGCGCCGCGAGGCGCTGCAGGATGTGCGCCGCGATGAGCGGGATATCCTCCCGGCATTCACGCAGCGGCGGCATGGTGAGATCGACCACGTTCAGGCGGTAATAGAGGTCGCGGCGGAAGCGCCCCGCTTCGACCATGCCGGCGAGGCTCTGGTTGGTCGCGCAAATGATGCGCACGTCAACGGGCTCCTCCTGCGTCGAGCCCACCTTGCGCACGCGCCGCTCCTGGATCGCGCGCAGCAGCAGCACCTGCGTGTGCAGCGGCAGCTCCGCGATCTCGTCGAGGAACAGGGTGCCGCCGTGCGCGGCCTGGAAGAAGCCGTCCCGATCCTCGGTCGCGCCGGTAAAGGCGCCCTTGCGGTAGCCGAAAAGCTCGCTCTCGACCAGCGTATCGGGAATCGCGCCGCAGTTCACCGGCACGAACGGCTTCTCGCGGCGCGGCCCGTTCTCGTGAATGAGACGCGCGGCAAGCTCCTTGCCGCTGCCCGACTCGCCCGAGATGTGCACCGGTGCCTGCGTGCGCGCCAGCTTGGCGATCAGGCTGCGCACATGGACGAGCGGCGCGCTCTCGCCCAGAAGCTGGCGCGCCGCGCCTTCCGCCGAGGGCTCGGCGCTTTCGGGCAGCGACAGCGCTGATTTCACCAGCGCGCGCAGCTGCTCCAGCCCCACCGGCTTCGACACGTAGTCGAACGCCCCCGCCTTGAGCGCCGCCACCGCGTTCTCGGCGCTGCCGTAGGCGGTGATGACCGCGACCGGCAGGTCCGCGGGCAGCGCGCTGATGTGCCGCACGAGCTCGAGCCCTTCCCCGTCGGCGAGCCGCATGTCGGTAAGGCACAGGTCGTAGCGATCGGCCTTCAGGCGCTCCTTCGCCTCGGCGATCGAGCCGACCGCATCGACACCGAGGCCCATCCGCGCCAGCGTGAGCTCGAGCAGCACGCGGATGTCGGGCTCGTCGTCGACGACCAGCACGCGCCGCGAGGTCTGCAGCGCCCGGCGCTCGGGGCGGCGGCTCACGCGGGCGCTCTCATGCGGGCTTCACCTGGCGGCAGCGGATGCGAAAGTGCGCGCCCGCGCCATCGTTCACGTATTCGAGCGTCGCACGGTTGGCCGCGCAGAGCTCGCGCGCGAGGTACAGGCCGAGCCCGGTGCCTTTCGCCTCGGTGGTGAAGAAAGGCTCGAACAGCTGCGTGCGGATCGCCGGCGGCACCCCGGGTCCGTTGTCGATCACCGAGAGCTCGACCCGGTCGGCGTAGCCGTCGAGCCGGATGCGGATCGCGCCCGGCTCGGCGCGCGCATAGCGCGCGGCGTTGCGCAGCAGGTTCCACATCACCTGGTGGAGGTGTTCGCGGTCGAACTCGATCCACGACTCGCGCCGCGTCTCGAGGATGATGCGCTCCGCCGGGAGACGCTCGTTGGCGACGAACTCGGCGGCGAAGGCTCCGAGCCAGGCGTGCAGGCTGAGCGGCGCGGCCGAGACGCGGTCGCGCTTGTTGAGCTGCAGGACGTCCGACACCAGGCGCTCGAGGCGCCCGGCGTTGTCGCGGATGATGCGCGTCAGGCGCTCGCGATCATCGCTGCGCTTCTCCTCGCTCAGGAGCTCGATGGCATGGCTGATGGCGGCGAGCGGGTTGCGGATTTCGTGCGCGATGTTCGCGGTCAGCCGGCCGAGCGCCGCCAGCTTGAGGTGCTGCGCCTGCTCGCGCGCGCGCGTCGTGTCCTCCACCAGCAGCACCGAAAATTCCTCGGCGCCGCGCTCGAGCGGGCGCACGCGGATGTCGCGTCCGCCGACCTCGATCTCCGCGCTGCCGGCAAAGCCGGCCACCAGGCTCTCGATTCTCGCATTGAGCAGGTTCGCCGCACCGAGGAGCTGCTGCGCCTGCGGGTTGTGCTGCACCACGCGGCCGGCGCGGTCGAGCACCAGGACCCCTTCGTTCATGTCCTCGATCACGAGCTGATTGACCCGGGTCTGCGTCGCGAGCTCGCGCCCGCGCTGACGCGCGAGGCGCTCGTTCGCCGCGACGCGCGCCGCGAGCCAGCTCGTCACGCCCGCGATCGCGAAATAGCCGATGGCGAGCAGCGCCGGCTGCAGGAAGCCGGCCGTGGGCGCGTCGCGCTCGAGCACCCAATAGCCCTGCTCGAGGAGCAGCGCGATGCTGGCGAGCGCGGCATAGAGGTAGGTGAGCCGCCGCGGCGCCACGATGGCCGCGCCGGTGAGCGAGATGAGGAGCATCACGCCGAGCCCGCTCTTGATGCCGCCGCTCGCGTACATGAGCAGCGTAATGGCCACGATGTCGAGGCACACCTGAAGCGAGACCTGCAGCTCGAACTTTTGGCGCAGCTCGCGCAGCATGGCGTGGAGCGCGACCGCGCACAGCAGGTACCCGGCGGCGAAGTAGCGGAAAAGGTCGACGCTTCTCGCGCCGACGTTGACCGCGTCCTCGTACAGCAGCGCGGTGCCGAGAAACACCGCGGCGAGAGCGATACGGTAGTAGCTGAAGTAGCGGAGCGAGATCCAGAACGCCTCCGGGATGCGTTCCTCCGGCGGCAGGAACACTTCCGGCAGGGTGGCCGAGCCGCCGCGCATCGAGGCTTCCATCACGAGCCGCCCGTCCCCAGCCGGGCGTGCTCCGCGCCGCAGTACAGACGTCCTCCCGCTTCCCGCGCCTCGGCGCGCGGAAGGTACATGCCGCAGCGCGCGCAAGCGACAAGATCGGCCGGAACCGGAGACGATTGCGATTTTTCTTGCGCGCGGTTTGCGCGCCATGCCCGCCGCAGGAGCCATGCGGCGACCACGACAAGAACGATGAGGACGACGAGGCGGCCCATGGCCGGATTATCTAACGGGAGGGGAAGCGGTGGTCGGGGCGACTGGATTTGAACCAGCGACACCTGCGTCCCGAACGCAGTACTCTACCAGGCTGAGCTACGCCCCGACTTGGGTAGATGACCGGGTCACGGCAAAGGACGCCAATTCTAACAAAGCGCGCTTGTAGTTAGACGCTGGGAGCTCGGCGATCGCGCCGCGCGCGACTTCTGCCTCGCGCTCTGCCGCGGCGCGCGCGTAATCGAGCGCGCCGCAGCCGCGAATCGCCTGCAGCACCCGGCTGAAATCGTCGCGCCCGCCTTCGGCGATGGCCTTGCGCACGAGCGCCGCCTGGTCCGCGCTGCCGCAGCGCATGGCGTAGATCAGCGGCAGGGTGGGTTTGCCCTCCGCCAGGTCGTCGCCGAGGCTCTTACCGATGTCGCCGCTGTAGTCGAGCACGTCGTCGACCAGCTGGAAAGCGGTGCCGACATGACGGCCGTACTGGGCAAGCGGTTCTTCGAGATTCTCGTCTTTTGAAAGGACCGCCGCGAGACGTGCCGCCGCCTCGAACAGCTTCGCGGTCTTGCGCCGGATCACCTCGAGGTACCGCGCCTCATCGACCTCCGGGTCATGGCTGCCCATGAGCTGCATCACCTCGCCCGCGGCGATCGTGTTCGTCGCCTCGGCGAGCACCTGCATCACGCGCATGTCGTCGAGCTCCACCATCATCTGGAACGCGCGCGAATAGAGGAAGTCACCCACCAGCACCGCGGCGGCGTTGCCGAACGCGGCGTTGGCGGTAGTGCGACCGCGACGCAGATCGGAAGCATCGACGACGTCGTCGTGCAGAAGGGTGGCGGTGTGGATGAACTCGATCACCGCGGCGAGCGGCAAGCGCGCCTCGGAGCGGGTGCCGACGGCGCCGCAAGCGAGGAGCAGCAGCGCGGGCCGCAGCCGCTTGCCGCCGGAGGCGACGAGATACTGCGCCACCTGGCGCACCAGCGCGACATCGGAGTCGAGGCGGCGCTGGATCAGCGCCTCGACCGCCGCCATGTCCTCCGCGACCGGCGCCAGCATGGACACCAAGCTCATGATTACCTTATAATTCCAGGTCTTTTTGGACGCAAGAGAATTTCCATGTATGCGGTGATCAGGTCGGGCGGCAAGCAATACCGCGTCGAAGCCGGCAAGCAAGTGCGCGTCGAATCCTTGCTCGCGGACGTGGGTGCCGCGGTGGCATTCGAAGAGGTGCTGCTCCTAGGCAGCGGCGAGTCCGTAAAGGTCGGCGCGCCCCTCGTCTCGGGTGCCAAAGTGAAGGGTACCGTCGTGGCGCATGGACGCGCCGACAAGGTGAAGATCTTCAAGTTGCGCCGCCGCAAGCACTACCAGAAAACCCAGGGGCATCGGCAGAGCTACACCGAGGTCCGCATCGACGATATCCAGGGCTAGTCATGGCGCACAAGAAAGCGGGCGGAAGCTCCAGAAACGGGCGCGATTCCAAGGCGAAGCGGCTCGGCGTCAAGATCTACGGCGGCGAGCGCGTGAACGCCGGGCAGATCCTAGTGCGCCAGCGCGGCACGCGCGTGCACGCGGGCGCGAACGTGGGCATCGGGCGGGATCACACGCTGTTTGCGCGCGTGACCGGCCAAGTTCAGTACGCCGTGCGCGGCGAGGACCAGAAGAACACCGTGAGCGTGGTCGCGGAAAAGTCGCCGGCTTAGCCGGTCCCCTTCCACAGAAAGCCCTATCGCAGCGAGATAGGGCTTTTTTATTTCCGGCGCGGGCTTTCTTGCATTCGGCACATGAAGTTCATCGACGAAGCAAAGATTGAGGTGCACGCCGGCAAGGGCGGAGACGGCGCGGCGACGTTCCGGCGCGAGAAGTACATCCGCTACGGCGGCCCGAACGGCGGCGACGGCGGACGCGGCGGCAGCGTGTGGGCATGCGCCGACCGCAACATCAACACGCTGGTCGACTACCGCTTCGCGCGCATCCACCGCGCGGAGAACGGGGTGCGCGGAATGGGCTCGGACTGCGACGGCCGCGCTGGCCGTGACCTGGAACTGCGCGTGCCGGTGGGCACCGTGATCCGCGACGCCGACGACGGCGCGCTGGTTGCGGACCTCGTGCAAGACGGCGCACGGGCGCTGCTCGCGCGGGGCGGGCAAGGCGGGCTCGGCAACATCCACTTCAAGTCGAGCGTGAACCGCGCGCCGCGTCAGTTCACGCGCGGCGAGCCGGGCGAGAGCCGCAACCTGGCCCTCGAGTTGCGCGTGCTGGCCGACGTGGGCCTGCTCGGCTTGCCGAACGCGGGAAAGTCGAGCTTCATCCGCGCGGTGTCGAGCGCGCGCCCGAAAGTGGCCGATTATCCCTTCACCACGCTCAATCCCTCGCTCGGCGTGGCGCGCGCCGGCGAAGCGAGCTTCGTGCTCGCCGACATCCCGGGCCTCATCGAAGGCGCCTCCGACGGCGCTGGCCTGGGTCACCAGTTTCTCAGACATCTCGCGCGCACGCGGCTGTTGCTGCACATCGTCGATGTGACCGCGGCCGACCCGACGCACGACACCCGGGTGATCGCCGGCGAACTCAAAAAGTACGGCGAGGGCCTCGAGCGCAAGCCGCGCTGGCTCGTGTTTAACAAGATCGACGCGGCCGAGGATCCGGATGCCGTCATCGGGCGGGCGGTGTCGAAGTTGCGATGGAAGCGTCCCTGGTTCAAAGTCTCCGCCCTGAGCGGCGAGGGTTGCGCCGCGGTCGTGAAGGCGGTCGCCCGAGAACTTTCGAAATGATCCGGGATGCCAAGACCCTCGTAGTGAAGGTCGGCTCTTCGCTCGTGACGAACGAAGGACGCGGGCTCGATGCGGCCGCCATAGGCCGCTGGGCAGCGCAGGTCGCCCAGCTCCACAAGCTGGGCAGGAGAACAGTCCTCGTCTCGAGCGGAGCCATCGCGGAGGGCATGCAGCGGCTTGGCTGGTCCAGACGCCCCCATGCGATGCACGAGCTGCAGGCGGCTGCCGCGGTCGGGCAGATGGGCCTCGTCCAGTGTTATGAGAGCTGCTTCCGCAGCCACGGCCTGCACAGCGCCCAGGTGCTTCTCACCAATGCGGACATGGCGGACCGGCAGAGGTATCTCAACGCGCGCTCCACGCTGCGGACGCTGCTCGGCCTGAAAGTCATCCCGGTGATCAACGAGAACGACACCGTGGTCACCGACGAGATCAAGCTCGGCGACAACGACACGTTGGCGGCACTGGTCACCAATCTGATCGAGGCCGACGCGCTCGTCATCCTGACGGATCAGGCAGGGCTGTTCGATGCCGATCCGCGCAAGAATGAGCATGCGAAGATCGTCGCGCAGGCCGAAGCCGCCGATCCGCGGCTGGAAAGCCTGGCCGGCGCGGCGGGCAGCGCTCTCGGCAAGGGCGGCATGCTGACGAAGGTGCTGGCCGCGAGGCGCGCGGCGCGCAGCGGCGCCCACACCGTCATCGCTTCCGGCGCCGAGCCCGACGTGCTCGTTCGGCTCGCACGCGGCGAGCGCATCGGCACGCTGCTCACCGCGCAGGCCGTGCCGCTCGCGGCGCGCAAGCAGTGGCTTGCAGACCGGCTGGCCGTGAGCGGCCGGGTCCGGCTCGATGCCGGCGCCGTGAAAGCGTTGACGCGCCACGGCAAGAGCCTGCTGCCGATCGGCGTGACCGAGGTCGCCGGTGAGTTCAGGCGCGGCGAGGTGGTGGCGTGTCTCGATCCCTCCGGGCGCGAGATCGCGCGCGGGCTCGCCAACTACTCATCCACCGAAGCGCGCCAGATCATCCGCAGGCCCTCGGGCGAGATCGAGGCGATCCTCGGCTACGTGGATGAGCCCGAGCTCATCCACAGGGACAACCTGGTCCTGATCTAGCGACGCGCGCCGCGCAGGGCGTAGATCGCCTGCTCAGGGCTCGCGACCGGCTCGCGGTACCGGCAGAAATACTCCCGATAGAGCACGCGGTGCCAAGGCTGCATACTGCCCGGCTGCATCGGCCGCCATGCACCCGGGGTCGCGCGCCAGACGCGCTCCCCGCCCAGCGCGTAGACGCGCAGCTCGCCCGTCGAGCAACGCATGCCCTCGTAGCTTACGTTTTCCACCCCCTCCGCGCTGCGCGCCACGAGCGTGTAGCGCACGATGCCGTCGGATCCGACCGTGATGGAAGTGCCGTCGATAAAGTAGCGGAAATCGCGGGTTGGCCCCGCCGAGAACTCGATCAGGTCGCGATCCCTGGGGTAGGCAGGAAGCGAGACCTCGTTCTCCGACGGCGGCAGGCTCTTCTCGTGCTCGCGCTCCCAGTCACTCTTCTCCTCGGTGTGGCCGCAGGCAGCCGCGACGATGCAAGCCGCGGCGGCAAGCCGTTTCAAGCGAGGTCGCCCGCGAGCGCGGCGCGCACCTCGGGCTCGAGCTCGACGGCCGCGCGGTACTGCGGGTGGTCGACGCCGACCTTGACCGGCGCCCCGCCGCGCAATCGCTCGCGTATCGGCGTGTCGAGCTCGAAGCGCAGGAAATGCACCGAGGACGTCTTCTCATCGGTCTCGCGCTCGAGATCCTCGTCGGCGATGGCGTACACGGGCTCGAGGTCGCCGATCCGAACCCAGACGCGGCGCTCGATCCCCTTCAAGACGGCGAGCATCCGTCGGCGCTCCTCTGGATCGGGGTATTCGATCATCATCGTCGCTTTCCAGTTGCTGCCGTCGGGGACGAGCGGGTTATAGGCGTCGAGCTCGTGCTGTATGCCCTCCTCCTCGAAAATGCGCTCTATGCGCAGCATCTCCTGCACCTGGTAGCGGACGGTGAGCTCGTCCTCGAACTGCAGCGTCACGTTGCCGCCGAGATGCACGGTACGACGCTTCTTGTGCTTCATCACCTTGGCGCGGAACTGGCTGCGCTGCCTGGCGTAGGCCTCGAGCGATAGCAGGGACTCACGACGGATCATGCGCTCACGATAGCGATGGCGTAACTCGAGATCAAATCGGAAAAGCCGATTCGGCCGATTGACGGCCTTTATTTGATGGCGGCCTCGATCTCGGAAAACGTGCGCGCGACCTCGCCGCCGGTGGCGACGGCGACGCCAAGCTGCCGTGCGACCTGAGAAAGCGAGAAGATGCCGCACACCATGCGCTCGGCATCGACCACCAGCGCGTGCTGTCGTCCGGCGCGGCGCAGCGTCTCCAGCACATGGCCAACCCGGGCGGCGGCGGCGTCCTCGAGCGCGATGACCTCGACCTGCTCCGCGGGGGTCATGACGTCGCCCACGGTAAGTTCGTCGCGGCGCATGCCGCGCCCGGTCGCCACCCGCATGGCGCGCTCGCCCAGGATGTCGGTCGCGCTGATGACGCCAAGCACGCTTTCCTGGTCGTCAACCACGAGAAGAAGCCGCACGCCCCGCGTGATCATGAACTGGTTTGCGCCGGCGAGCGGGGCATGCGGGCGGATCATGGCCGGCGTCGTGCGCCTGAGGTCGGTCATCACTTCCAAGGCGGGCGATTCCACCGAGACCTTGGCCGACTGCGCCTGAGATGGCCGCCGCAAACGCGCGCCTGCACCGAGCTCGCGAATCGGCAGCGCGTCGTAATCTCGTTCCATGGAAGGACTGACCTAGCCCGCTACCGGCTGCGCTCTCTGCGCCCGGCCGCGACGGTCGGCCACGAGGTAGCGGTGCAGCTCGATCAGCGCCTGGCGGTACACGTCGCGCTTGAAGTCGATCACCGCCTCGAGCGGGACCCAGTAGTCGTGCCAGCGCCAGGCGTCGAACTCCGGGTGACCGCTCGCTCGAAGCTTCACATCGCAGTCGCGCCCCACCATGCGCAGCAGGTACCAGATCTGCTTTTGCCCGCGGTACGCCGCGCCTCTCGCCTCACGATTCCGGCGCGCCCAGCGCTCGGGCACTTCGTAGCGCAGCCATTCGCGCGTGCGGCCGAGGATGCGCACGTGGCTGCGCAGCAGGCCGATCTCCTCCTCGAGCTCGCGGTACATGGCCTGCAGGGGTGTCTCGCCCGCTTTGATGCCGCCTTGCGGAAACTGCCAGGCGTGCTGATTCACGCGCTTGCCCCAGAACACCTCGTTCCTCTGGTTGGCAAGGATAATGCCTACGTTCGGACGGTAGCCTTCCTTGTCGAGCATGGGCCGCACCGCCTTCAGTTAGAATCCTCGGACGATTTTTCCACAGCCCACCGTTAAAGACAACGCCGGCAAGAGGCGCCGGCTACTGCAGACAACGCCGGCAGGAAGCGCCGGTGCACGGCAAACAACGCCGGTGCGGGCGCAATGAAAACCTCGAAGTGAAAACCTCGAAGTTCTTCCTTTCGACGCAGAAGGAAAGCCCGGCTGAAGCCGAGATCGTGAGCCACCGTCTCATGCTGCGCGCCGGGATCATCCGGCGCGTGGCGGCCGGGATCTACACCTGGCTGCCGCTCGGCATGCGCGTAGTGCACAAGGTGGCGGGAATCATCCGCGAGGAAATGAACCGTGCCGGCGCGCTCGAGCTCGCCATGCCGGTAGTGCAGCCCGCAGAGCTGTGGCAAGAGTCGGGGCGATGGGGGGCCTATGGGCCCGAACTGCTGCGCTTTCGCGACCGTCACGAGCGTGAGTTCGTGCTCCAGCCGACCTCGGAGGAAGTGATCACCGAGCTCGCCCGCGCCGAACTGAAGAGCTATCGGCGCCTGCCTGTGCATTATTACCAGATTCAGACCAAGTTTCGCGACGAGCGCCGCCCGCGCTTTGGCATCATGCGCGCGCGGGAATTCATCATGAAAGACGGATACTCGTTCCATGCCGACCACGCGGATCTCGAGCGCGAGTACCACAACATGCACGACACCTATACCCGCATCTTCACCCGGCTCGGCCTGCGTTTCCGCGCCGTGGCAGCCGATACGGGCGCGATCGGAGGCACCGGCTCGCACGAGTTTCACGTCCTCGCCGAGTCCGGAGAGGACGCGATCGCCTTCTCACCCGGGTCCGACTACGCGGCAAACGTGCAATTGGCCGAGGCAATCACCACCGAGAAGCGCAAGCCGCCGACTCAGGCAATGCAAAAAGTGCCTACGCCCGGCAAGACGACCTGCGAAGAGATTGCGCGGCTGCTGAAGCTCGCCCTGCAACAGACCGTGAAAGCAGTCGCGGTCATGCACGACGAGGAGTTCTACCTGCTCCTCATCCGGGGCGATCACTCGCTGAACGAGATCAAGACGCAAAAGCTCGTCGGGGCTTTCCGCTTCGCCACCGATGGCGAGATTCAGAAATGCCTTGGATGCAAAGCGGGCTACATCGGCCCGGTCGGAGCCAGGGCGAAGGTGATCGCCGACCGGGCGGTCTCGGCGATGAGTGATTTCGTGTGCGGCGCCAACGAGGAAGGGTTCCACCTCAGCGGCGTCAACTGGGGTCGCGACCTGCCCGAGCCCCGGGTGGCGGACATCCGCAACGTGCTCGCGGGCGATCCCAGTCCGGACGGCAGGGGGGCGCTCGAGATCGCGCGCGGCATAGAGGTGGGGCATATTTTCCAGCTGCGCACCAAGTATTCCGAAACCATGAAGGCGACCTTCCTGGCGGAGGACGGGACCGCGAGAGCGTTCGAGATGGGCTGCTACGGCATCGGCGTGACGCGCATCGTAGCCGCGGCGATCGAGCAGAACCACGACTCGCGCGGGATAGTGTTTCCCGCGCCGATCGCGCCGTTCCATGCGTGCCTGGTGCCGATCGGCTACCACAAGAGCCCGCAGGTGCGCGACGCCGCCGAGCGACTGTACGGCGAGATGCTGCAGGCGGGAATCGATGTCCTGATGGATGATCGGGAAGAGCGACCCGGGGTGCTGTTCGCCGACATGGAGCTCATCGGCATTCCGCATCGCGTGGTGCTCTCCGAGCGCGGGCTCGCCGCCGGCAACGCCGAATACCGGGGCCGGCGCGACGACAAGCCTCAGGAGCTGAAGATCGGTGCGCTCGTGGATTTTCTCAAGCGACGGCTGGCATGAGATGGCTCATCGCCCTTGTTCTCGTCTGGCCGCTCGGCGCGCGCGGCGGCGCGCAGATCTATGAGCCGCTCGCCGATAGCGTGCGCCAGCGGCTCTCGTCCATGGTCGCGGACCGGGCAGCGGCGTCGATGCATTTCCGCGAGGCGGCCGACGGGCAGCGCTGGCTCTCCGAGATGGGGCGGCGCCTGGAGCGGCGAATCCCTGACCGTCAACAACGCCTGGAGCTGCTGCGCACCGTGCAGTACGAGGCGACGAGGGCCGGGCTCGACCCGCAGCTCGTGCTCGGCGTCATCGAGGTCGAGAGCGCATTTCGCAAGTACGCCGTGTCGCGCGCCGGCGCGCGCGGCTACATGCAAGTCATGCCGTTCTGGGTCAAGCTGATCGGGCAGCCAAACCATAATCTGTTTCACCTGCGGACCAACATCGCCTACGGCTGCGCCATCCTGCGCCACTACATGGACGTGGAGAAGGGCGACTATTACCGGGCGCTCGCTCGCTACAACGGCAGCCTCGGGAAATCGGAGTATCCCCATCTGGTGCTCGCTGCCTGGCGCGGGCGCTGGAAATATGAAGGACCGACGGCCATGAACGACCGACGGCTTGACGCGCGTCCAACGTGATCGCTCGCCTGCTCGAGCGTAACCCGCGCCTGTCCCACTGGGTCTACGGCTTTACGCCGCCCGAGCGCGGTACCGTCGAGCTCGTGCACCGGCGCGTGTATATCGTGCCGGCGCGGCTCGGATGGTATTTCGGCGGCACGCTCGTCGTGCTGCTGGTCGGCTCGATCAATTACGCGCTGTCGCTCGGCTTCGCGCTCACGTTCCTGCTCGCCGGCCTGGGCCTCGCCGGTATGGTGCATACGGCGCGCAACCTCGCCCGCATCGCGGTCAGCGCCGGCCGGGCTGAGCCGGTGTTCGCCGGCGAGTCGGCGCAATTTCGCCTCTATCTCGACGGGCGTGCGGCCTTCGACCGGCCGGCGATCCTCGCACGCCACGTCGCCTCCGGCTCGCAGCTCGTCGTCGACATCGCGCCGCGCAGCATCGCCGAGGTGGTGCTTGCGGTGCCCGCGCCAAGGCGAGGGCAGCTCGCCCTCGGCCGGGTGATGCTCGAGACGCGCTTCCCTCTTGGCCTGTTCCGCGCGTGGAGCTACATCGAGCCCGATGTGCGCTGCGTGGTGTACCCGCGCCCCGAGCACTCGCCGCTGCCGCCTTCCAGCGGTGAGGCGGCCGCCGGCGCGCTGCGCACGCAGACGTCGGGAAACGATGATTTCGCCGGCTTGCGCGGGTACCAGCGCTCCGACTCGCCGCGCCACATCGCGTGGAAGGCAGTGGCGCGAAGCGAGAACATGCTGACCAAACAATTCACCGGTGAGGCGGCGGCGGAGCTTTGGCTCGATGAGCGGCTGTTGCCCGCCGCTCTCGGGCTGGAGCAACGCCTGTCTCGGCTCGCAGGATGGGTGCTCGCCGCCGAGCAGGCCGGCGCGCACTACGGATTGCGCCTGCCCGCGCTCGAGATCGCACCGGGCCGCGGCGATGCGCACCGCGCCGCCTGCCTGCAGACGCTCGCGCTCTATGCATTGCCATGATGCATCCGCTCGCACCGGAAGAGCGGCAGGCCGGCGGCGCTGATCTCGCCTGGCTGATTGCATCGCTCGCCCTGGTGATGGCGCCGCACGCAATGCGCGCGCCCTGGTGGCTCACGCTGCTCACGCTGTGCCTCTACGGCTGGCGCATGTACTTCGCCCTGAATCGCGAACCCCTGCCCTCGCGTTGGCTCGTGCTCGGGGTCGCCACCGTGGCGATGCTCGGCGTATGGGTCGAGTTCCGCACGCTGTTCGGCCGACAGCCCGGGATCCTGCTGCTCATGCTGTTCTCGGGGCTGAAGCTGCTCGAGACTCGCACCCACCGCGACGGGGCGATGGCGGCGTTTCTGGGCTACTTCTTGGTGATCACGAACTTTCTTTATACCCAGACCATTCTCACCGCGGCCGCGATGTGCGCTGCTCTTTTCTTGCTCACCGCGACGCTCGTCCGCTTCGCCTCGCCGCAGCGTCCCGCGCGCGCCAACTTGCGCACGACGGCTTTGCTACTCGTGCACGCCGCGCCCGCCGCGCTTGCGCTGTTTCTTCTCTTCCCGCGCGTCCAGGGGCCGATGTGGGGGCTGCCGCAGGACGCCTACACCGCGATGACCGGGCTTTCGGACACCATGAGCCCGGGGGCGCTGTCCAGCCTGGCGCTCTCCGACTCGATCGCATTCCGAGCCGAGTTCAATGGCCCGTCACCGCCGCAGCCGGCGCGCTATTGGCGCGGCCCGGTGTTGTGGGATTTCGACGGCCGCACCTGGAGCATTGGCCCAAGCTTGCTCGTCGACTTCGTGCCGCCGCGCGGTGGCGGCGTCTCGTACCGCTACGAGATCGTACTCGAGCCGCACAACCGGCACTGGCTGTTTGCGCTCGAGACAGCAGCGCGTCTGCCCGAGCAGGGCGCGCGCATGAGCTACGACGGCCAGATCGTGGCGAGCTCACCGGTGCGTACGCGCATGCGCTACGAGCTCGTCTCCGTGATCGCGCCGGAGCCGCAGCCGAACGAAGCCGCCGGAGCGCTGCGCCGCGCGCTGCGCCTGCCGGAGGACTTCAATCCGCGCGCGAGAGCGCTGGCCGCGCAGTGGCGCGCGGGCTCGGACGACGACGCCGAGGTGGTCGCGCGCGCGTTGACGTTCCTGCGCGGGGGCGGCTATTTGTACACGCTCGAGCCGCCGCTCCTCGGCGAGCACTCGGTCGACGAGTTCCTGTTCTCCGCCAAAGCCGGGTTCTGCGAGCACTTCGCCTCGGCCTTCGTATTCGTCATGCGCGCCGCCGGCGTCCCGGCGCGCGTCGTCACCGGCTATCAGGGCGGCGAGCTCAATCCCGTGGACAACATCATCACGGTGCGCCAGTCGGACGCCCACGCGTGGGCCGAGGTGTTGCTCCCGGGCCGTGGCTGGGTGCGCATCGACCCGACCGCCGCGGCCGTGCCGGGTCGCCTGGAGTCGGGCATGGCCCGCGCGGTGCCGCAGGCTGAAGCCTTGCCGCTCCTCATGCGACCGCAGCTCGAGTGGCTGCGCGGAATGCGCGACCGCTGGGAGGCCGTGGCGCACAAATGGAACGTCTGGGTGCTGGGCTACAACCCCGAGCGCCAGCGCGACCTGATGTCGAGCTTCGGCATGCGCGACGCGGACTGGCGCTCGCTCACGGCGATGCTGTTCGCCTTCCTCGGCGTCATGACGCTCGGCCTGCTCGCGTGGTCGCTCAAGCGTCTCGCACGTCCGGATCCGGTGCAGCAGGCGTGGCGCGCTTTCTGCCACAAGCTCGCGGTGCGCGGCGTCGAGCGCGCGCCTTCCGAAGGGCCGCGGGACTACGCCGCGCGCGCCGCGCGCGCGTTGCCCACGGCTCGGCGCAATATTCTGCGCATCGGTGCCCTCTACATCGCGCTGCGCTACGGCGCGCAGGCCACGCAGTCGGCGGTGACCCGGCTGCGTAAACTGGTACGCGAATTTTGATCAGGACCCTCATAGCGTTCGCGCTGTGCGCACCGGTGCTTGCCCACGCGTCCTACGCCAAGCGCCCCGAAGTGGAGGCGTTCGTGCGCGACCTCGCCCGGCGCCACGGGCTGGCGGAGAACGAGCTGAAGCACGTGTTCCAGCGGGTGCAGCGCCTGGATCCCGTGCTCGAGGCGATCTCCCGTCCGGCCGAGCGCGTGCGCACGTGGGAGGAGTACCGCGCGCTTCTCATTACCGAGCGGCGCATCGCCGAAGGCCTGGAGTTCTGGAAAAAGCACCGCCGCACGCTCGAGCGGGCCGAGCGCAAGTACGGCGTGGCGCCGGAATACGTCGTCGCCATCATCGGCGTCGAGACCTTCTACGGACGCAATACCGGAAGCTGGCGCGTAGTGGACGCGCTCACCACGCTCGCGTTCGACTATCCGCCGCGCGCCGGATTCTTCCGAAGCGAGCTCGAGAACTACCTCCTGATGGCGCGCGAAGCGGGAATCGACGTGTTCTCGGTGCGCGGCTCCTACGCCGGCGCCATCGGCATCCCGCAGTTCATGCCGAGCAGCGCGCGGCGCTATGCCGTCGACTTCGACGGCAACGGCACCATCGACTTGCAGAAAAGCCGCGCCGACGCCATCGGCAGCGTGGCCAACTTCCTCAAGGCCCACGGCTGGGAGCGCGACGCCGATGTGGCGGTCCAGGCTCGCGTCCCGGACGAAGGCTGGCGCGCCTTCGCCCACGACCGTTTCGAGCCCAAATACTCGCTCATCGACATGCGTCAGGCCGGCATCGAGTTCGACTCCCCGCAGCCCGCCGGCGCCTCGGGCACCGTCGTGGAACTGCTGAATGCGGAGCGGGCGAGCGAGTTCCGCGTGGCTCTGCGCAATTTCTATGTCATCACCCGCTACAACCGCAGCGCGCTCTACGCCGCCGCCGTCTCGGACCTGGCGCTCGAGCTGAGGAAAGGCTACGAGCTAGGCAGGTAGAGCAGCGGGTCGACCGCGGCCGCGCCCTTGCGAATCTGGAAATGGAGCTTGTCGCCGAGCTCTCCGATCTTCTGACCCCGCGTCACGTTCTGCTGCTCCTTCACCAGAATGTCCCGGTTATGCGCATAAACCGTGATGTAGCCCTGGTCGTGCTTGATCACGATCAGCTTCCCTAGCCCAGGGATACCGCTGCCGACGTAGGTGACGCGGCCCGCGGCCGCGGCGGTCACCGGGTCGCCGCTCTTGCCCTCGATGTCGATGCCCTTTTGCCGTGGCTCGGCAAAGCCGGCCACAACTTTGCCTTTCACCGGCCAGGCGAACGTGAGCGGATGCAGTTCGAGCTTGGGTTCCTCGCCAGCGATGGGCTTGGGCTCTGGCGCGGTCGGTCGCGGCTCTGCAGTGACCGGCCTATGCTCGCCGGGAACCGATGCCAGCGGCCGCGATTCGATTCGGTTCTCCGGCCGGCCGCTGCCTACGATCACCGCCGGTTGCGCCGGGGGGTTGACGCGCAGCAACTGCCCGACGCTGAGCTTGGTCGGATCGTCGAGCGAGTTCCATTGCGCGACATCGCGGTAATCGTGGCCGTGGTCCAGGGCAATGCTGTAAAGCGTGTCGCCCCGCTTCACGGTATAGAAGCCTTCGGGTGTCGCCGGCGCCGATGCCGGTGCCGCCGACGGTGACGGGCTTGCGGTTTGCACTGGCGCCTGTGCTTTGGGCGCCTGGGCTCGCGGCGGCGGACGACGGTCTTCCACCGGCGCGGCGCGTCGCTGCGGAGCGCAGCCGGTGGCGAACGCCAGGATTACTAATACCGCGACCGCTCTCACGCCTTACCCGCCTCCATGGGCACGAACCGCACCGCGTCGAACTCCGACTCGACAAAGCCGCGGCCGCTGCGCTCGACCAGGAGCAGCCGCTGACCGCCGCCCGACGCGAGCGGTAGCACCATTCTGCCACCGGCAGCGAGCTGCCGTAGCAGCGCCTCGGGCACGCGCGGCGCCGCTGCAGCGACGATGATCGCCTGAAACGGGGCCGCGCCTTCCAGCCCGGCATAGCCGTCGCCATGGGCGAGGCGCAGGTTCTTGAGCCGCAGCGGAAGAAGGTTGCGCCGCGCGCGCTCGAGCAGGCCCTTGATCCGCTCTATCGAGTACACCTCGGGGAAGATTTGCGCCAGCACCGCCGCCTGGTAGCCGCAGCCGGTGCCCACCTCGAGGGCCTTTTTAGGAGATTTTCCGGTAATCAGCTTTTCGATCATTTTGGCTACCACGTACGGCTGCGAAATGGTCTGGCCGAAGCCGATCGGCAGCGCGGTGTCCTCATAGGCGCGGCTCGCGAGCGCTTCCTCGACAAATAGATGACGTGGCACCGAACCCATGGCGGCGAGCACACGCTCGTCGCGGATGCCCTGCTCGCGCAGGCGCTCGACCATGCGCACACGCGTGCGCTGCGAGGTCATCCCCAGGCCTGCGGCACTTTTCATGTGCCAATCCACTCCTGGACGCGGGGCAGCTGGACGTTGTGCGTGAGGTCCATGCGCAGCGGAGTGACCGAGACACGGCCCGCCTCGACCGCATGGAAATCGGTGCCCGGCCCGGCATCGGCGGCACCACCTGCGGGCCCAATCCAGTACGCGGTCTCGCCGCGCGGGGTCTGCAGCTTCACCACCGGCTCCGCCTTGTGCCGACGCCCTAGCCGCGTAATTTCCACGTCGCCGAGCATCGCCGGCGCTACGTCGGGAACGTTGACGTTGAGTAGCACCGGCTCGGAGAACGGCTTGCGTCGCAGGCGCCCCACGATCTCCAGGGCGATGCCGATTGCGCTCTCAAAATGCTCGCCGGTCTTGCTGGTGAGCGAGACCGCCAGGGAGGGAATGCCGAGGAGGTAGCCTTCGGCAGCGGCGGCGACGGTCCCGGAATAGATCGTATCGTCGCCCATGTTGGCGCCGAGGTTGACACCCGAAACGATGACATCGGGAAGGAACTCGAGCAGCCCGGTGACCGCGATGTGCACGCAGTCGGTCGGGGTCCCGTTTACCGAGTAATAGCCGTTGGGCGCGCGCCGTACGGTGAGCGGCCGATCCAGCGTAAGCGAATTGGAGGCACCCGAGCGGTCGCGTTCCGGCGCCACGACGGTGACCTCCCCGACCTGGCGCAGCGCCTCTGCGAGCAGCGTAATGCCCGGCGCGAAGTAACCGTCGTCGTTGGAGACCAGAATCCTCACATGGAGGATTCTAGCGATGCTATTTCTTGAGTAGCGAGCGCAGCATCCAGGCGTTCTTCTCGTGTATCTGCATGCGCTGCGTGAGCAGGTCGAGCGTCGGCTGGTCGTCAGCCTGCTCGGCGAGCGGCAGCACCTCGCGCGCGGTCTTTACCACCGCCTCCTGCCCGTCGATCAGGAGCTTCACCATCTGCCCGGCTTTCGGCACGCCGGGCGTTTCTTTCACGCGCGACAGCTCGAGGTATTCGCGGTACGTACCGGGAGCGTAATGGCCGAGCGAGCGGATGCGCTCGGCGACCAGATCGATCGCATTCCACGCCTCGGTATATTGCTCCATGAACATTTGGTGCAGCGTCTGGAACATCGGGCCTTCGACATTCCAGTGAAAGTTGTGCGTCTTGAGATAGACGACGTACGTATCGGCAAGCAATCGCGATAAGCCCTTGGCGATCGCCGCGCGGGCTTGCGCGGAAATTCCGGTATCCATGCTGCTCCTTTCGGCTTGGAGCAGCCAAGATAGACGCCGAATGGCGGCCGCGCCAATGGTATTTGCCGATCCGCCGGTTTGGCGGAATCTATCGGAAACTGGTCGGGGCGGTGAGATTTGAACTCACGACCACCGGCACCCCATGCCGGTACGCTACCAGACTGCGCTACGCCCCGAAGGAGCGGATTTTACCCCTGCAGCTGGTCGAGCACCGCGCGCAGCTCGCGCTTGATCGCGGCGACATCGACCCCGCTGCCCTGGACGACGCGCAGCTCCCGCGGCGCTGACGGCTCCGGCTTTTCGTCGGAGCTGTCGATGCGGGCGTTGTCGAGCCTATTGCGCGCGCCGCTGATCGTGAAGCCTTCCTCGTACAGCAGTTGCCGAATGCGGCGGATGAGCAAGACCTCGTGGTGCTGGTAGTAGCGGCGGTTGCCGCGGCGCTTCACGGGCTTTAGTTGCGTGAACTCCTGCTCCCAGTAGCGCAGTACGTGCGGCTTGACGCCGCACAGCTCGCTCACCTCACCGATGGTGAAGTAGCGCTTCGCCGGAATCGGCGGGAGCTCAGCCTTCCTGCGACTTGGCTCCATGACGCGCCTTCTCGACCATCGCCTTCAGTTTCTGGCTGGCATGGAAGGTGACGACCCGGCGTGCGCTGATCGGGATCTCCTCGCCGGTTTTCGGATTACGGCCGGGTCGCTGCGGCTTATCGCGGAGCTGAAAGTTACCAAAGCCGGAGAGCTTGACGCTCTCGCCGCGCTCGAGCGCTCCCCGGATCTCCTCGAAAAACGCCTCGACCATGTCCTTGGCCTCGCGCTTGTTCAGGCCGACCTTCTCGAACAGAAGGTCCGCCAGCTCGGCCTTAGTCAACGTCATCACTGGGCTCCCTGATTTCCCTTTTATGTACGGAGAGTTGCAGCGAATTTGCGGCCCAGCAGGGCGACCAGCGCATCGCGGGCACCGTCCGCCTCCGCATCCGTAAGGGCGCGTTCAGTATGTTGCATAACTACCCGGAAAGCAAGGCTTTTTTTGCCTGCCGGAAGCTCCGCACCCCGATAGAGGCTGAACAGGCGCACGGTGCGCACTATGGCCGGTTTTTCGGCCTGGATGGCATCCATGACGACCTGCGCCGGGGTCCCGGCGTCGAAAAGCAGCGCGATGTCGCGCAGCACAATCGGCTGGTCGGAAGGAATCCCGGGAGTGGGTAGCGGCACGAGCTGCAACGGCTCTGCATCCACCTCGAACAGCACGGGCGGCTGAGGCAGCGCATATTTTTGCTGCCACTGGGGATGAAGCTCTCCGATCCAGCCCACCGCAGCGCCGTCGAGAACCACGCGCGCTGAGCGGCCGGGGTGAAACGCCGGGTGCACGCCAGGTTCAAACGAGGCCGCGAGCGGGGCGAGCAGGCTTTCCAGGTCCGCTTTTGCGTCGTAGAAATCCACCGGCCGCGGCGGCGAATCCCACTGCTCCGGCAACATCGGGCCGTACGCCGCCGCAGCGATCCTTACTGGCTGGCGCAGCCCGCCGACGCAAAGCGGGCCGTCCTGCGCGTCGGTATCGCGCAGGAACACGCGACCGACTTCGAACACCCGGATTCGCGGCACCTTGCGCGCCTGGTTGTATCGGATATTGGCAACGAGCGAACCGATCAGCGTCGTGCGCATCACGGACTGCTGACTGACGATAGGGTTAAGGAGCCGGATCGGATCCGATTCTCCGGCGAAATCCGCCTCCCAGCCCGGTTCAACGAAGCTGAAGTTGATGACTTCACGGTAATCGGCCGCGGCAAGGCGTTCGCGGAGCGTGTGCAGGGACCTCCGTGCCTCGGGCACGGGCAGCATCCTCGCCGCCGCCAATGGGGGCTGCGCCGCGATGCGGTCGAAGCCGTAGAGACGCGCCACCTCTTCGATCAGGTCCTCCTCGATGCCAATGTCGAAGCGGTAGGACGGCGGAGCCACGCTGAAGACCGCGGAGTTCGCCTTGAATGGGAAGGCAAGCCGTTTGAATACCCTCGCCATGTCCTTCGCCGGGACCGGAACGCCGATCACCTTCTGCGCGCGCGACACGCGCATGCTGACGGGCTTGCGCTTGGGAAGCCGCGCCACTGTGTCCACCGTTGGGCCGGATTCGCCGCCGCAAATCTCGAGGATCAGCCGGGTCGCGCGCTCGATGCCCTCGACGTTGTTGCGAAAATCCACGCCGCGCTCGAAGCGGTGCGAGGCGTCGCTCGCAAAGCCGTAGCGGCGCGCGCGCCCGGCGATCGCGTCGGGATAGAAAAACGCCGACTCGAGGAACACATTGCGGGTGACGGGATCGGCTTTGGTGCTCTCGCCGCCCATAATGCCGCCCAGCCCGATCACGCCCGAGTTGTCTGCGATGCACAACACCGATTCGTCGACCTCGACCTCCTGCTCGTTCAGAAGCAGGACCTTCTCCCCCTTGCGACCCCAGCGCACCACGATCGGCCCACGCAGCTTGTCGAGGTCGTACACGTGCAGCGGCCGGCCCAGCTCGAGCATCACGTAGTTGGTGACATCGACCAGCGCCGAGATCGAGCGCTGTCCTGAGCGCTCCAGGCGCGCGCGCATCCATGCGGGGGTTTCAGCTGCAGCGTCGACTCCGCGGATAACACGGCCGGCAAAGCGGCCGCAAGCGGTGGGCGTCGCGAGCTTCACCGCATGCCGCGCCTTGCTTTTCGCAGGCACCGGCCTGATCTCGACCGGCTTGAGCCTGCTACCCGTGACGGCGGACACTTCGCGGGCAACGCCGAGGACCGAAAGGCAGTCGGCACGGTTTGGCGTGAGCTTGAACGTCATGACGTGTTCGTCGAGCCCGAGCGCCGCACGGATGTCGCTTCCATTCTTGAGCTTTAAAGGCAATTCCAGGAGGCCCGCGTGATCCTCCGAAAGCTTCAGGTCGCGCGCGGAGCACAACATCCCCTCGCTTTGCACGCCACGGATTTCTTTGGTGCCGATTCTGGCAAGCGGTGCTTTCATACCGGGGCGCACATTGGGCGCGCCGCAGACCACCTGC
>DASTPE010000028.1:0-19369 GCA_035762345.1 Burkholderiales bacterium | reverse complement strand
GGCAAGCCCCACAAGGTCGCCTTGGTCGCTTGCATGCGCAAGATGCTTACCATCCTCAACGCCATGGTTCGAGAAAGCACCCCCTGGACCCCCGAAACAAAATCCGTTTAAGAGATCCCCTTACAAAACACGGTTGCTTTTTCAGATGCCGAGATAGCGGGACTTGACCGCGTCGTTCGCCCAGAGCTCCTTCGGGGTCCCGGAGTAGACGACTCGCCCCTTGCTGATGACGTGCACGTAGTCGACGAGCTGGAGCGCGAGCGCGGCGTTCTGCTCGACGAGCAGGATCGAGAGCCCCTGGGTTTTCAGCTTCGACACCGCCTGCCACACGGTCTGGATGACGATCGGTGCGAGGCCCTCGGAAGGCTCATCCATGATCAGGCAGTCGGGGTTGGTCATCAGACCACGCGCGATGGCGAGCATCTGCTGCTCGCCGCCGGATAGCGTCTTCGCGCGCTGGCCGCGCCGCTCCTCAAGGCGCGGGAAGAGCTCGTACACGCGCTTCAGCGTCCAGCCCTCGTGGCGGGGTTTCGCGACATTCAGGTTCTCCTCGACGGTCAGCGACGCGAACACGCGCCGCCCCTGCGGCACGAGGCCCATCCCTCTGCGGACTGTCTGAAATGAAGTGAACCCGGTCACATCTTCGCCCTTGAAGACGATGCGTCCGCGCCGCGGCCGGTTGAAGCCGACGATCGAGTTGACGAGCGTGGTCTTGCCGACGCCGTTGCGGCCGAGCAGGCCCAGGATCTGCCCCTCGCCGAGCTCGAGCGAGAGCCCCTGCAGCACGTACGCGTCGCCGTAGTACGTGTGGATGTCGTCGACTTGAAGAATCATTTCGCGTCGTGCACTAACCCGTCCCTAGATAGATCTGCTGCACCCGCTTGCTCTTCCTTATGTTTTCACATGACCCTGTCTCGACCACTGCGCCGAAGTGCAGCACGGAGATGCTCGACACCACGTCGAACACCACGTCCATGTCGTGCTCGATGAGCAGGATCGCGAGCGACGGGTCGAGGCGCTTCAGGAACTCGGCCATCTCGCGCGATTCGCCGGAGGAGAGCCCGGCGGCAGGCTCGTCCAGCAGCAGCAATTTGGGCTGGCTTGCCAAACCCAGGACGACTTCTATTTGGCGCTGCTCGCCGTGCGAGAGATTGCGGATCTCCACATCGCGCCGGTCCCAATAGCCGGCAGACTCGAGAAGTTCTCTACCCCGAGTCCGGAATTGCTTGTACGAAGCAAGCGGTTTCCACATTACGAGCTTCGTGCGCCCGACGCCGGCGAGCGCGAGCAGCACGTTGTCGAGCACGGTGAGCTTAGGGAAGAGGCTCGTGATCTGGAACGTGCGCGCCATGCCGAGCGCGGTGCGCCGGTGGCTCGGCCAGCGCGTGACATCGCGCCCGAACAGCACGATCTCTCCGGAAGAAGGAGGGAACACGCCGGTGATCAGATTGAAGAGCGTGGTCTTGCCGGCGCCGTTCGGCCCGATGATCGCCTTTCTCTCTCCGGGAAGGATTTCGAGGGTGACCTCGCGCACCGCCGCGAGGCCCCCGAAGCTTTTCGACAGGTTTCTTAATTGCAGTACTTGCAGGGCGGGAACTCCCGGCTGTAGACCGGCTGCTTCAGGAACTCGGCCTTGGTGTACGTGAAGAACTGGCTCACGTCGGGATAGGTCTTGATCACCGTGTTCCAGAGCTCGTCCTTGTCGTAGCCGTGCATCTTCTTCTTCTCGACCTTCTTGATGTAGATGTTCTGGATCGGGTTCCTCATGTCGTCGAAGCGCACGGGGCCGCGCACCGCGTCGAGCTTGAGCTCGGTGATCATGGAGATGAATTTTTCGGGCCCGGGCCACTTGCCGTTGGTGCGTTTCATCACCTCCTGGATCATCTGCGCGGTGGTGTAGTTGGACTCCGAGTAGTACGAGGGCACCTTGCCGTACTTCTCGCGGTACTTGCGCACGAACTCGCGGTTCTTCGGCGTGTCGAGCGCCGCGCTGTACTGGAGCGCCGAGAAGTGTCCGACCACCTCGTCGCCCATCGCCGGCAGCACGAACTCGTCGTAGCTCGTGCCGCCGCCGATGATCGGCTTCTTGATCCCCGCCTCCTGCAGCTGCTTCGGGAACTGCAACGCCATCGGTCCGACCATCAGCGAGAAAATCGCATCGGCGTCGCGCTTGATGGTCGGGATATAGGGCCCGAAGTCCTTCGTGCCGAGCGGCGGCCAGATCTTCTGCACTACGCGCCCGCCGCAGTCCTCGAACGCCTTCTGGAAGCCGCCGAGCACCTCGTGGCCGAAGGCGTAGTCGGCCGCGATGGCGACGACGGTCTTGTAGCCGTTCTCGCAAGCCCATTTGCCGAGCGGATGGTGCGGCTGCGAGCTCGTCCAGCCCGTGCGCACGATGTAGGGAAACTTGTCGAGGTCGCGCTGCGTGAGGTCGTCCGCCGCGGCGATCGACAGCACGTACACCGTCTTCAGGCGGCTTGACACCGGCGCAATCGCGTATCCGGTGGACGCGAGCAGCCCCCCGACGAGCATGTGCACGTTGTCCTGGCGCGCGAGCTTCTCGGCCTTTCTCACGCCGACCGGGGGCTTGCCTTCCTCGTCTTCGACGATGAAAGTGACTTTCGCGCCCGCGAAGTTGCCTTTCTGCTCGTCAAGGTACATCTGAAAGCCGTTCTCCATGTCCTTGCCGATCTGGGAGAACGGCCCGGTCATGGGCGCGAGGAAGCCAATCTTGAGCTCTTGGGAATATGCAGCAACAGGCGCAAGGGCCAAGGCCGCAAGTAAAGTCAACAGTTTCCGGTTCATCGTCTTCCTCCTCCTTTGAAGAAACCCATGATTCCGCCGGGTAAGTACAGGATCGTCGCCACGTACACTGCGCCAAGCACGTACTGCCACCACTGCACCACCGTGGCGAGATACTCGCGCAGGAACACCACTACTGTTGCGCCGATCAGCCCGCCGACGAGCGTGCCGGGCCCGCCGAGCACCACCATCAACAGGAAATCGACCGAGGCCGGCAGCAGCACGTCGGCCGGGCTGACGATGCCGTTCAGGTGTGCCCAGAGCACGCCCGCGAGTCCGCCGAATGCGCCCGCGATCACAAAGGCGATGTACTTGTGCAGCCAGGTGTTGTAGCCGAGGATGCGCATGCGCAGCTCGCGCTCGCGGATGCCGACCAGGCTCTTGCCGAAAGGCGAGGCGACGAGAAGCTGTAGCGCAAAGAACGAGGCAAGAAAGAAACCGAGCACCACGTAGAAGAAGACGACGTCGTTCGCGAGCGCGAGCTCGCCTAGCTTCGGCCGTCCGCGCATATTGATGCCGTTGTCGCCGCCGGTGAGCGAGTTCCAGCGGTAGGCGAGGCCCCAGACGCACATGCCGAGCGCGAGCGTGATCATGAGGAAGTACACGCCACTCGCGCGGATGGCGAACAGACCGAAGAAAGCCGCGGTCACCGCGCCCGCGGCCATGCCCAGTGCGACCACCAGCCAGAAGTCCCAGCCCAGGCCGAAGCCGAACTTGGTCGCGAGAATCGCGGTGAGGTACGCGCCCACCGCGAGGTACGCCGCCTGGCCGAGCGAGGGCAGGCCGGTATAGCCGAGCAGGAGATCCACGCTCATGGCGATGATGCCCAGCACCAGGATCTGCGCGAGCAGCAGGATGATGAACGGCCCGGTGAACGGGGCGAGCGCAGCGACGACTGCCAGAACCCCGAGGAGCACGAAGACCTTCATTCTCGTCCCATCAACCCCGTGGGCTTCATCGCGAGGATCAGTACCATCGGCGCGTACAGGCTGAAGTACGCCACCTCGGGAAAGAGCGCCTTGCCGAAGTTGTCGGCGAGGCCGACCAGCATGCTGCCGACCGCGGCTCCGGCGAGCGAGCCCATGCCGCCGATGATCACCACCGCGAACGCGATCGGCAGCACCTCGAAGTCCAGGCCTGGATAGATGCCGAGGAAGGCGCCGCCGATCACGCCGCCGAGCGCGGCGAGGAAAGCGCCGAGCGCGAAGATGAACATGGACACCCTCGATGTGTCGATGCCCACGCCGCGCGCCATTTCGGCGTCGTCGACGGTCGCGCGCACGATCGCGCCGATGCGCGTTCGCTCCATTGCGAACCAGAGCGCGAGGCCGATTGCCGCAGCGAGCGCGATCATGAAGATGCGGTACACCGGCAGGTGCAGCCCGCCGACCACCACGCTCTGCGAGAGCGCCGCCGGCGGCTGGATGATCAGGTTGTCGCCGCCCCAGATGTCGAGCGCCGCCTGCTGGAAGAGGAATGCGAATCCGACCGTAAGCAGCACCTGGCGCAGCGGGTCGAAGCCGAGCGGCCGCAGGAAAATGCGCTCCATCAGGAGGCCTACGACGGCAATCGCCAAAGCGGCGACCGGAAGTGCGAGCACCCAGACGCCGGTGCCCTTGATCACGGTGAGCGCCACGTAGCCGCCGAGAAGGAAGTAGGCGCCGTGCGAGAGGTTGACGATTCGCATCACGCCGAAGATCAGCGTGAGGCCGCTCGCGAGCAGGAAAAGCAGTGCGCCGTACGACACACCGTTGAACGTCTGGATCAGCCAGAAGTTCGCGTCCACCGAGCTTCCTCCTCCAAGGGAAAGAGTAGCATCACTTCTCCGTGAAACCCCTTGAGCGGATCGCCTATTCGCCCATCGGCCAGCGCGCGCCACTTCGGCTTCCCGGGGGCGCGCGCATGGTCGTCTGGACCATCGTCAACGTGGAGGAATGGGACATCGAGCAGCCGATGCCGCGCACCGTCCTCACGCCGCCCGCGGGCGGTGCGCCGATGCCCGATATTCCGAACTGGGCGTGGCATGAGTACGGCAACCGCGTCGGCTTCTGGCGGCTCACTGAAATTCTCGATTCTCTGAATATCAAAGCGGCGCTCGCCATCAACGGCACGGCGGTGCGGGCCTACGAGCCGATTTCGCGCGCGGCGCTCGAGCGCAGGTGGGAGTTCATGGGCCACGGCTATACGCAGCGCAACATGCAGAAGGTGGAGAACGAGCGCGACGACATCGCTAAAACCAGCGAGACGATTCGTGCCTTTACCAGGAAGCGGCCGCGCGGCTGGCTCGGCCCGGGCCTGACCGAAACCTGGGAGACGCCCGACCTGCTGGCCGAAGCGGGGTACGACTACATCTGCGACTGGGTGCTCGACGACCAGCCGGTGATGCTGAAGACGCGCACCCGGCCGATCCTCAACGTCCCATACACGCAGGAGTGCAACGACGTCGCAATGATGCTCATCCAGCACCACGAGGCGGGCGAGTACTACCGCCGCGCCATGGACCAGTTCGAGCAGCTTTACGCCGACTCGCGCGATTCAGCGCGCGTAATGGCGCTCGTCGTGCATCCTTACATCATGGGCGCGCCGCACCGCGCGAAGTACTACCGGCGGGCGCTCGAAGAAATCTGCGCGCACAAGGACGTGCTGTTGTGGACCGGCGAGCAGATCGCCGACTGGTATCTGCAGAAGCAGAAACAGGCGTAGCATAAGCGGGCAGTCCGAAAGGAGGTGCCTATGTGCTACGAGGAGTATTGGCGCCTTGAAGAGGCGCGCAGGGCGCGCGAGGCGGAAGACAAGCGCCGCCAGCCCAAGGAGCAGGCGCCGGCCAAGCCCGCGCCGGCCGACAAGCCGGTCGAGCAGCCCGACCCGGTTCCGGTCTAGGAAACTGCCGAAAGAAGAACCGCCTCGAACCCCGCCGCCCAGGCGGGGTTGTCGTTTCTAGGGAAACCAGCGACTGCGGCCGGGCCAGCGCTCCACCAAGTCGACGAACAGCGGATCGATGCCCTCGGGGTTCGCGGCGAGCTCTCTCGTCAGCGGCCCGGGCTCGTCGTTGTAGGCAAGGAGAGAAAGATCGGTCATCCGCATTGGGTACACGATGCCGTCCAGGTGGTCGCATTCGTGCTGCAAGAGCGCGGCCCATGAGCTCGTCGCCCGATGGCGATGCTTCTTCCCCTGTAAATCGAGGTACTCGATTTCGACATCCATATACCGCGGCACCTTGCCGTGCAGCCCGGGCACGGAAAGGCAGCGCTCCCACACCGGGGTCTTGGTTTCGCTCTTCGGCGTGATCACGGGGTTCACCATTACGGTCCACGGTCGCGGCGCGAGGCCCGAGCCGGGCGGAATGCGCGCCGCGACGATCCGGTAGACCACGACTCGCCTGGACACGAACACCTGCGGCGCTGCAAGGCCGCTCGCGCCGATGTCCTCGATCGTTTCCTGCATATCCGCGGCAAGACGACGGATCTCGTGCGCGGTCGGGTCTTCCACCGGCGCTGCCTTCTGCAGCAACACCGGATTGCCCATCTTTGCGATCCGCAGCACTGCCATGATCAGCCTCTGGGCTTTACCCAGGTCTCCGACCAGGCGAGGACACAGCTGGACGATGGCCGGCCGCCTCGTTCCTGCGGGAATACCTTGCCGGGGGCGGCCTCGCCGTTCACCGAGAGCTGCGCGGCTCGCGCGGGAATGAAGGTGCTGTAGACGCCGAGCGGGCGGTTCATCGCCCCGGGCGGCATCGTGAGCACGAACGGCGCCATCAAATCCCACCAGGTGAGGATGATCTCGTCTTTCGCCGACACGATGCGCTCCTCGACTGCGCTGAGCGAGTTGCCCGTGCGCTCGAACTTCGCGTCCACGATCGGCAGCGATTCGTCGGCGAACGGCTTGTGCAGCAGCGTCTCGATCGTGCGCTGCAGGAAGCGCGCTACGCCTGCGTTGTCGGCGTAGATCTTGGGTTTCGAGCCGAGCAGCGTGCTGTCGATATAAAGCGCATGGCCCTGTCCGGCGGGCGACCAGAGCACGCGCCAGTGGCTTACGCGCTCGGGAATCGTGGTGCCGTTGTCGTTCGAGAGCCGCACGAAGGAGTTTTCCCCGGTCATCACCGGGTCGTGGGGATCGACCAGCCTGGGTTCCGCCATTTTTGTACTATCCGGAGTAGGTTGTTCTCATGATACCTCGATGAAAGTTGCCATTCTCGACGACTACCACGACACGCTGCGCACGCTAGAGTGCTTTAGAACGCTCGCGGGCCACGACGTGAAGGTCTGGACCGACCACGTTCAGGACACTGACGAGCTCGCCGCACGCCTCAAGGACGCCGAGGCGCTGATTCTGATCCGCGAGCGCACCAAGATCCGCTCGCCGCTGCTCGAGCGTCTGCCGAAGCTCAGGCTCATCAGCCAGCGCAGCGTGTACCCGCACATCGACATCGACGCGTGCACGCGCTTCGGCGTGGTGGTGTGTTCCGACATGCACCCCGGAACGCCGTCGTACTCTACCGCCGAGATGACTTGGGCGCTGATTCTGGCTGCGGTGCGTGACATTCCGCAGCAGGCGGCCGCGCTCAAGGCGGGGCGGTGGCAGATCGGGGTCGGAACCACGCTCCGCGGCAAGACGCTCGGCGTCTACGGCTACGGTCGCATCGGCGCGGTGGTCGCGGGCTACGGCCGCGCCTTCGGCATGCAGGTGCAAGTGTGGGCGCGCGAGGCGACGCGCGCGAAAGCGCGCGTAGACGGCTACACCGTGGCGCCGAGCAAGGAAGCGTTCTTCGCCGAATGCGACGTCATCACACTGCACATGCGGCTCGTCGAGGCGACGCGCGGCATCGTCACCGCGGCGGACCTCGCGCGCATGAAGCCGACTGGGCTTCTCGTCAACACAAGCCGCGCGCCGCTGATTGAGCCCGGCGCCCTGGTGCGCGCGCTAACGGCAGGCCGGCCTGGTAAGGCTGCGGTCGACGTCTACGAGGAAGAGCCGGTAACCGACGGCCGGCATCCGTTGCTCGCGATGGAGAACGTAGTCTGCACGCCGCACCTCGGCTATGTGACGCGCGACGAGTACGAAGTTCAGTTCTCCGACATCTTTGACCAGGTGGTCGCCTTCGCCGCGGGCTCGCCGATCAACGTGGTCAATCCCGAGGCGCTCAGGAAACCCCTTCGATGATGCGCAGATCGCGTTCGACCGAGTCGCCGAGCACGCGCAGCGCTTCCTGGTAACCGGGGCTGTCGTGCGCTGCGATCGCCTTGGCAAGACTCTCGAACTCGGTGACCACGGTTCTCTGATTCAACCCGGCCTCGTAAGTCTTCGCGGGCGTGCCGCGTACTAGAAAACGTCCGCCCGCCGACTGGATCGCGGGACCCGCCAGCTTCGCGTAAGCCGCGAGCTTGTCGGGGTTCTTGATTGCGCGATAGCACACTACCCAGTACGCCTTCGCCATAGTCATTCCTCCTCTGTTTGGTGGCAGACAACAATAGCACCCTCCCACGGATATGGGATTTACCGAGTCCGGAGTGGGAGAGGATAGTGCCGACGTTGCTACGGGGGGTAGCCATGATCGCAACAGCAAGCAAACGCCTTTTCTTGTTTCTCGGGTTTTTCTTCACCAGCTTGCCTGGAATCGCATTCGCCGACCGCGACAGCGTGGTCGTCGATTGCGCACTAGGCCAGATCATCCAAGACACCCTGGAAAGGAAGACCGACCGGCCGCTCACGGTCTTCATTAGAGGTCTTTGCACGGAGCCAGTGACGATTACTCGGGACGATGTGACGCTCGAGGGCGACGGGGCAACCATCGCCGCGGCAGTGACGATCGACGCCGCCCGCCGCGCCGAAATCGCCGGTCTCACCATCAGCAACCCGGCCGGCGACGGAATCACCGTGACCAACGGCGGCTCCGCCACTATCCGTGACAGCCACATCGACGACAACGCCGGCTATGGGATTTTCGTCCGCAACGACTCCTTCGCGATAGTCAACCGCAACACCATGCTGCGAAACGGCATCGTGAATTCATCAAATTCCGATGCGAGCGGAATTGCCGTTAGCTTGGGAAGCATGGTGCGCGCGTTGCAGAATCAAATCGGCGAAAACCTCAACACCGGCATCGAGGTGTTCGACAACGCCACTTACCGGTCCGAGGGGGACGTCGTTGCAATGCGAGCTTCGACGCCGGCGGGGCGTTCGGCGGTTGACACGTATCGCGCTGCGTACGTCGACTTGCGCGGCGTTACGGTGAATGGCCGGGTGTTCTTGGATCAGCAAGCGCAATTACAGGTGCGCAACCTGCCAGGCTCGCCGAGCACTCTCACGGGAAACATCGCGGTCAGCGTACTCAGTTTCCTCAGGCTGCGAACCGGCGTGAATGCCGGAGCGAGCACGCTGAGCTGTCAGACTTCGACGTTTAGCGTGTGCGTCTGCGACGCTGTCGCGATTTGCCCAGCCGCGCCCTGACGTCCGTTAGCGCGGGAAGCGCTTCCACGCTTCTTCCTGCTCGGTCAAGAAGCGCGTGATGCGGGCGCGCTCGAGGCTTGGCAGCACGAAATCCATCCAGCCGAGCGCGGGGTGGCGGATCTCGAGCAGCGTGCCGCCCGAGAAGGGATGGAGCTCGGTGGCGTAGCGAGGGTTGTGCAACGCGTCGGGGTGGACCTGCGGCGGCTCCTGCGCCACCGGCGGCGACATCTCGGAGCGGATCTCGGCGAGGACCTGGATGAGGGCGTCGAGGTGCTCGGCGCGCCATTCCCGGCGCCCGGGGAGCGAGAAGCGCGCGCGGGTTTTCTGCTCATCGAGCCATTCGACGACGATGTTGTACATGCCTGCCTCCAGGACGATTGGCGAAAAAATACGCTCTAACCATTCCTGCGTCTATCATCCGTCCCATGACTTCCCAGGACGCGATTTCCCTTACCAAGGCGCTGCTTCGCTTCGACACCGTGAACCCTCCCGGCCGGGAGAGCGACTGCGCGCGCTACGCCGGCGCCATGCTGCAGGAATGGGGCTACGCAGTGGAGTATTTCGATTACCAGGAAGGACGCACGAGCGTGGTCGCGCGCGCCGGCGCCTCGGGCAAGAAGGGGCCGCTCTGCCTCACCGGTCACCTCGACGTCGTGCCGCTCGGCGCGCGCCAATGGAGCCGCGATCCCTTCGCCGGCGAGACCGACGGCGACAAGCTCTACGGCCGCGGCGCTTCCGACATGAAGGCCGGGGTCGCGGCCATTCTTCTGGCGGCTAGAGCCTTCGCCAGAAAGCTCTCGGGAACGCCGGGCGTTGTGGTGGTTCTCACCGCGGCCGAGGAGGGCGGCTGCATCGGCTCGGCGCAGCTCGCGAAGACGCAGCTGCTCGGGCGCGCAGGCGCGATGATCGTTGGGGAGCCGACGTCGAACTATCCGCTCGTCGGTCACAAGGGATCGCTCAAGTTCCACGCGCGTTTCCGCGGCGTTTCGGCGCACGGCTCGATGCCCGAGCTCGGCGTGAACGCCATCTACAAGGCCGGCCGCGCCCTGTCGAAGCTCGAGGATTTCGACTTTAAGGTGAAGCCGCACCCGGTGATGGGCAAGCCGACGCTTAACGTGGGCACCTTTGTTGGCGGCAGCGGCGTGAATGTGGTCGCCGACGAGGCGACGATCGGCGTGGACGTGCGCACCGTGCCGGGAGTGGACCACGGCGAACTGGTGAAGCGATTGAAGGCCCTGCTTGGCGAAGCCGAGCTCGACATCTTTTCGGATCTTCAGCCGGTATTTACTCCCGTGGACTCTGAATGGGTGCAGCGCGCGTTCGAAATTTGCAGGCCCTATCTCGATGAGCCGGCGACGGCGCGCACCGCGCCGTACATGACCGATGCTGCGAACCTGCTCAAGGTCTACGCCGGTGCGCCGACCGTGGTGCTCGGCCCGGGCGAGGCCGCAATGGCGCACCAGACCGACGAATACGCGAGCCAGGAACGCATTCGCCAGTCGGTGGCCATTTACGAGGCCTTGGTCCGGGACTGGGTTACATCTTCCTGATGAGCTTGTCCTGGGTCAGGACGACGCGCGTGCCCTTGCTGAACTCCTTGCTCTCGGTGTCCACATACTGGACGGTGCCGTTGTCCATCTTGATTTCCAGGCGCTGCATCGGCTGAGCCGTGCCTCCGGCGGCGGCGCTCGCCGGCGCCGGCATGACGGCCGTTACGGTGCCATTGCCCGCAGTGTAGGGGTGAACGTTGGTGACGACCTTCGGCGGGGGCTGGCTCGCGCTGCTCTGCTGGGGCGGGGTGCGGGTGCTACAGGCGCCGAGCGCAGCAACGGCGACCATCGAAAGCGCAACCAGTCTATTCATGGCGATCCTCCATAGGGATTGGCGCTCTTTAGCTAGCAATTCGCGTTCCGTCGCCGCTACACTATCGACATGCGCTCGCTGCCTGGCGCGCGTCTGTTTCTGGCCGGGACCGCTGTAGCCCAAGATGCCTTGACGCCCGACGAGCGGGCGTTCGCCGCGCTGCCGCCGGACGTGCGCATGCTGCTGAGCGCGCTCCCTGCTCGCGAGGCACTGCAGAAATACGATTACGCGCGGCAGAACCTGATCGCTCTTGGCACGCCCTATCCCTCGCCGGAGCGCATGCGCGCTCAGGTGGAGGCGGTGCTCGCGCCGCGCGACAGGGTGCAGAGCTGGAGTGCAGGCGCGACGAGCTTCCCGCCGCTCAGTCCGCTCGTTCCGCCTTCGGCGTTCGAGTATCGCTAGCTTTGTCGCTTCCGCCGGCGGCTGCCTCGGGGCCCTGCCGTAGGCAATCCTCGCGCAGGGTTCCGGACAGCTCCTTGCAGCGCTGCTCGAGCTTCGCTCGGTCGGCGGTATTTTCTGGCATGCCGCCCGTTTCTCCAGGCAGGATCGCTCCACCTTTGAGCGCGCCCGCGCTCGGCGCGGCGCCGTCCTGGCTTTGTCCCGGCGGAATCGAGCCGCGCTTGCCCTCCTCACCGGCGGCGGTGGCGAAAGCCAGCACGGTCATGGCGATCAGCAGCTGAAATCCGCTCATGAGCCGCTGATGCAAGTTACGCTCCCATTCTCGCCATGGAACTCCTGCTTCTGAGCAGCTCACGTACTCCTGCCGGCTACCTCATCGACTATCCTGCCGAGATTCAGCCCGAGGGTCCGACGCCTTTCGGCGACAGTCTGTAGCGCTTCGCTTCGTGCGGATCAGGAAAAATGCCGCTTGGCAGGCGCGCGGCTCGTGGCTACGCTTCGCACAAGCCTTGAACACCACCAGGAGCGAGCATGGATGGAGCCGCCGTTTCCCGCCTCATGTCTTTGGTCCCGGAGCGCATGGCGCGCAGTCAGAGCGGCAGCCACTTTCGCGGTGACGGCTCCGCGCGGATGGATCTTCTCTGCCGGTTCATGCACTGGCTTGCCCCCCTCAGTCAGATGACGCGTGAGGAGCAGCAGCTTCTCGGCGTACGCGCCGGCGGCAAGGCGATGGCCGAAGGTGAAGAGGGCCCCGACGAGATCGAGGACCCACCGTTGCGCGATCCGGGGGCCGGGAGCCAGATCCCCGCGTAACGAGCGGCGAGTTGGGGCGCGGCTAACGGAATAGGGCGTCGATCTCGGCCCGGCTAAGGCCGATGTCCTTCAGCGTGCGGTCGCTGAGGGCGCGCAGCTCGGTGCGCGAGCGCGCCGCGGCCCATGCTCTGAACAGTCTCCTGAGAAGGCGAACCATGGCGGCGACTATGCCGGCCGCGCCGCGCTGGCCGCAAACGCAAAATGCGCACGCGCGCTATGCGCATCCGGAATGCTAGGCCTTGAGGAAGAGCGTCACGAGCGGGCTCGCCCCGCGCTGCGCGCTCCAATGGCCGTGAACCTTAGGATCGAACGCCTCGCCCTCGGGCAGCGTGTCCGCGGAAAAGAAATGTTGCCCGGGGCCGAACACTCGCGAGCTGCCGTCCTGCAGGCCGATCTCCATCTCGCCGGCGAGGATGAACACCCATTGGGGCTGCGCCGTGCAGTGCCACTGACTCCGAAATCCGACCGGGCTCGCGCGCAGCTGGTAGCCGCTCGACGGAAACACGCGCGAGAGCATCGCCTGCGGCGTGCCCTCTGGCAGCACAAGCTCTTCCTCGCGCCATCGCGCGCGGCCATCGGTGCCGGTGTAGAGCACGACTTTGGTGAAGGTCAGGGTGCGTTCCCCCGCATTAGGATAGTACTGCCGAGGAGGACGACGCATGCGCATGAAATGGATCGCGACCGGGTTGCTCGTGCTGGCGGCCATCGTCTACGTGATGTCCGAGAGGCTCGACTACTACTATCTGTCTGCGTTCAGCGAGGCGGCGATGGTCGGTGCGCTCGCCGACTGGTTTGCCGTGGTGGCGCTCTTCCGCCGGCCGCTCGAGCTTCCCATCCCGCATACCGCCATCGTCCCGCGCAACAAGGGCAGGATCGCGCGCGGGCTGTCGGAATTCATCCAGCAGAACTTCCTGTCCTCGGCCGCGGTGGTGCAGCGGATCGCTGAGTTCCGGCCCGCCGACACGCTGTGCCGCTGGCTGCTGAAGGCGCAGAACATCGACACCGTGGCCCAGTACGCGACACGCTTCGTCGCCTACGCGCTCACGGCGGTGGACGATGAGCGCGTGCGGCGCTTCCTCCAGCGTAACGTCACCGGCCTGCTGGGCAACGCGGACGTCGCTTCGGCCGCGGCTCAGATCCTCGACATCCTGACCGAGAACGAGCGCCATCACGCGCTTCTCGACGCCGCGCTCAATGGCCTCGATGATCTGCTCGCACAGGAGGAAACACGGCGCTACATCGCGGTGGAGGTCGGCAAGAGCGCGCCGCTCCTCAAGCGGATCAGCGACTGGTTCCAGCTCCAGCTCGACGAGCGCGCGGCGCTCAAGATCGCCGAGGCGGCGATCGCCAAGGTGCACGAGGTGCGCGAGGACCGTGAGCACGAACTGCGCCGGCGCTTCGACGAGTTTGTCGCCCGGTTCATCGCGAAGCTGAAGAACGACCCGTCGTTGCGAGAAAAAGTCGAGGCCGTGCGCAACGAGATCCTGGAAAACCCCGCGCTCGGCGACTACATCGGCGGGCTGTGGCAGGAGTTCCGCGCCTGGCTTGGCGAGGACCTCAAGCAAGCCTCCTCGGTGACCCACCAGCGCATCGCGGCCATGGTGCGCGCCTTCGGCGAGCGCCTGGAAGCCGACCGCGAGATCCGGCAGTGGATCGACGAGCAGATCCTTACCGCGATCCCGCCGCTCGTGGACGAGCACCGCGCGAAGATCGGCCGTTTCGTCGAGGACCAGATCAATGACTGGCAGGAGAAGAAGCTGGTCGACGAGCTCGAGCGTCACATCGGCCCCGATCTTCAGTACATCCGCGTCAACGGCACGCTGGTCGGCGGGCTTGCCGGCCTTGCCATCGCCGCGCTCACCCAGCTCGCGCGCTAAACGGAGTTCGGGGTCAGGGTCGCAATTCGTTCTAGCGTACGTGCAGAACGCATTCGGACCCTGACCCCGGTTTTAGCGTTGCTGTGCGGGGTCATCTTTACCGCGGTCTTGGTGCTCGGTCGGTTTTCGTTCGCTGAGCGGTTGGTCCCTATCCGACTCGCTTTTGTCGGGGCGCTCGAGGGTGTGGCCGGGAGGCTCGACACGCGGGGCGGGGTCCATTTTGTCATCACGGCGTATGCCCGCACCGGCGGCCGCGCCGCTGCCGCGCACATCGGCGCCGCCCTGGATCCTGGTGTTCGGATCGATCTCGAGCGGGGGTTGCGCGCCGAACGCTTCCCAAGACAAGAGACCGACGATGACTGCTAAAGCGGTTCGCATGGCCTCGAAATTGCTGCAATCCCCATGCCATGAGGCTCCTGATTACCATCCTGCTCGCCGCGGCACTCGCGGCGTGCGAACGCGGCGTGCCGCAACGGGGCAGCGCGAACGAGGGCAGCGCCGCGCAGTCGGCCGGAGGGGCGAGCGCCGACGAGGGCAAGGCCGCGCGCAGGGCGGCCGGCGGGAAATAACCTAGCGGCTTCGGTACTTGTCGATTGCGCCGCGAGCGAGCGCCATTCCGTGCCCCGGCCGGTCGGGGATGCGGAAGCGCCCGCCCCTGCACTGGGGCAAGTCTTCGAACAGGTCCGGCGGCGCCCAGTCCATGAACTCGACGAGGAAGCCGTTGGCGAGCGCGCCCACCACGTGCAGCGAGATTTCGTGCACGACGTGCGGCGAAACCAACACGCCGTGCGCGGCGGCGAGGTGGCCGATCTTCAGCGTCTCGCTGAACCCGTTCGCCCGGCACACGTCGGGCATGAGGTAGCGAGCGGCCTTTCGCTGAATGATGTCTCTGAATTCATAGCGGGTGTAATTGTTCTCGCCGGTGGCGATCGGAATGCCGATGGTGCCTGCGACCTCCTCCAGCGCCTGGACATCGTCCGCGAGCACCGGCTCTTCGTACCAGACGAGGTCGAATTCCTCGAGCAGCGCCGCTTGGCGCTGGTTCCCAAGCACGTCGAGGCGCTGGTTGACGTCGACCATCAACCGCATCCCAGGGCCGAGGGCCCGGCGCACCGCTTCCACGCGTGCGCGGTTCACTTTCGGATCCGGGTCATGGATTTTCATCTTGTAATACTTGCAGCCGTACCCCGCGTACTTCTCCGCCTCGCGCACCAGGTCATCCAGGCTGTACTTCGCCCAGCCGCCGCTGCCGTAGCAGGCGATGCGGTGGCGCATCGCACCCCACACCTTATAGAGGGGCTTGTCGAGCACCTTGCCGATGATGTCCCACAGCCCGATGTCGAGCGCCGAAAGCGCGTACGCCGCCACGCCCTGCTTTTTCATCCCCATGTCGACGCGGAACATCTTTTCCCACAGGTACTCGACGTACGTGGGGTCTTCGCCGATCAGCGCCGGCTTAAGCCGCGCCTCGAGATAGGCGTGGACCGCCTCGGCGCCGCCGCCGCCGAACACCAGGCTGTAGCCCAGGCCGCGCACCCCCTGGTCGGTGCTGATTTGCGCAACGACGAGCTTGTGCTGCGGGTACTGCAGCGCCATCGGCTTCGGTGTGGGGACCGTCAGCACGCAGCTGTCGATGGCAGTGACTTTCACGGCTCGCCGATGCTAGCCTAGTTTCCGCACCGATCGGAACCAGGGAGAACCCATATGAATATCCGCATCGCATCGGCTGCACTGCTTCTCGCCGCCTGCGCGCAGGCGCCCACCGGAGGCGGCGATCTGCCGACGTTCCGCGTCGACCCCTACTGGCCCAGGCCGCTCGCGGAGGACAACGGCGTGCAGCTCGTGCTCGGCCAAGTCTCGGGCATCGCGGTCGACGAAAAGAACGGCCACGTCTGGATCGTGCACCGTCCGGCGACGCTGCTAGCCGACGAGTGGAACGCGAAGGAGAATCGGCCGCTCACCCACCGCTGCTGCAAGGCTGCCGCGGCGGTGATCGAGTTCGACGCGGCGGGCAACGTCGTGCGCGGCTGGACACCGGGCGGCAGCGGATTCGACTGGCCAAAGGTTGAGCACGGCATCCACATCGACCCCGACGGCAACGTATGGGTTGCCGGCAACGGCAACGAGGACAACCAGATCCTCAAGTTCACCCAGGAAGGCAAGTTCCTGCTCCAGATCGGGCGAGCCGGCAAGTCCGAGGGCAGCAACAGCCGCAATCAGCTCGGCCGGCCCGCGCACATGGTGGTCTCCGGTGATGAGCTCTTCGTCGCCGACGGCTACGGCAACCGCCGCATCGTCGTGTTCGACGCGAATACCGGCGCTTACAAGCGCCATTGGGGCGCGTACGGCACGGCTGCGCCTATCGACGACAAGCTGCCGCCGTATGACCCGGCGCAGCCGCTTTCCCGCAGCTTCGGCAACCCGGTGCACTGCGTGCGCTTGTCGAACGACGGACTGGTCTACGTCTGCGACCGAGCGAATAACCGGATCCAGGTCTTTAGCCGTGGGGGCGAGTTCCGCCACGAGTTCCGCGTCGAGGTGGAGACGCTCGCCAACGGCTCGGTCTGGGATATGGTGCTGTCGCACGACACGGCGCAGAAATACCTGTACGTCGCTGACGGCGCGAACGGGCGCATCTACATCCTGCGCCGCTCCGACGGCCAGGTGCTCGGCTCGTTCGGCCGCACCGGGCGCATGGCGGGCGAGTTCAAGTGGATCCACAATCTCGCGATCGACCGCGACGGGAACCTGTTCACTTCCGAAGTCGGTTTCGGCCGCCGCGTGCAGAAATTCGTCCGCAGCGGCGGCGGGTTCTAAGGCCCGTCAGGCCCTTGCAGGTTCCACCCGGCGCATGCGACTGCCACGTACACATTTTCGGCCCCCCGGTGCGCTTTCCACTTGCCCGCGACCGCGCCTACACCCCCTCGGAGGAATCGACCCTGGAGGCCTTGCGCCGTCTGGGGCCGCGGGCGCGAGGAGTGGCGGTGATCGATTCCGCACCTCGCAGGAAGAACTCGGGCTCCTGAAGAGCGCCGGCGTGCGGGGCGTGCGCGTGAACCTGCAGACCCTGTACCGCGTGCAAAGCTGCAGGAGCGACATGATCACCAACGTCGCCTGCAAGGGCGACGAGCTCTACATCACCGACTCAGGGAGCGGCTGCATCCTTCGCGCGAAGGCTCCTACGCCCGGACGGACGCTTTATTCTCATCTGTAGACGCCGCCCGGGCACGCGGTTTGCAAGACGAGGGGTCATGAAAGCGACTACCGTACTTGCGCTTGCCGCCGCCATAGCGCTCGGGTCGGCTGGATGCGATCGCAACGCCGCGCAATCCAAGAGCGACGCTTCATCAGCCGAGGCGGGCGCAGGAGCCTCCGCGCCCAGAAAATCCAGCACTCCAACCACGCCAGCCAACGTCGGCCAGCCAAGCCAGGCGGAGAAGCACGAAGGCGCGAACCCGGTACAGCAGCAGGTGGACCCGAAGCAGCGCGAGCAGGAGCGCGACTTCCGCACGCGAGGAGAGGGCGCGGGCTGGCGCGGCGGCGGCTAGGCAAGCTCGTTCCGGACTATTGCTGCGCCTTGGGAGAGCGCTTTCAGCTTGCCGAGCGCAGCCTCACGCGTCAGGTACTTCATCCCGCAGTCCGGCGCGAGCACGAGTCGCTCGGCCGGCACGTGCTTCAATGCAGCGCGAATGCGGCTCGCGACCTCTTGGGGGGGCTCGACGTCGTTCGTGCCGAGGTCGATCACGCCCACGATGATCGTCTTGGAGAGATCGCGCAGCACCCCGAGGTCGAGCCTCGGCTGGGCCGCTTCGATGGAAATCTGGCGGGCGCTCGTTGCCTCGAGCTGCGGAAGGAACGAGTATCCGGTCGGCTTGTCCTTCACCGCCGCGGCGTAGCCGAAGCACAGGTGCACGACCGTCGTTGCGGGGATCCCCTCGAGCGCCCGGTTGATCGCCTTTACGCCGTAGCGCGCGGCGCGCTCGGGTCGCGCCTGAAGCCAGGGCTCATCGATCTGAACCACGTCCGCGCCCGCCGCCTTCAGGTCGCGCAGCTCCTCGTTTACGGCGGCGGCGAAGGCAAGCGCGAGCGCTTCCTCGTCCTTGTAATAGTCGTCCTGCGCCTGCTGCGCCATGGTGAACGGCCCGGGCAGAGTGATCTTGGTTTTCCTCGAGGTGTTGCTCCTGAGGAAGGTCAGGTCGCGCACTTCGACAGGTCCCTTGCGGCGTATCGGGCCCGCGACGCGCGGCACCGCGATCGGGACCCCGCTGCGGTTGATTGTGGTGCCGGGGTTCTCGATGTCGATGCCCTCGAGCTCGGTCGCGAATCGGTTGGAGTAGCTTTCGCGCCGCATCTCACCATCGCTGATGATGTCGATTCCGGCGCGCTCCATGTCGCGGATCGCAAGCCGCGTGGCGTCGTCCTGCGCCTCCTCGAGCAACGCCTTGTCGACGCGCCATATTTCCGGCGCGCGAACGCGCGGTACCTTGGAGCCAAGCTTTGCGCGGTCGATCAGCCACCCGGGCTGGGGATAGCTGCCGACCACTGTCGTGGGAAGGAGATAGTCCAACGGAACTAGCATCTTAATGCCACGGGCCCAAACCTTGCTGCTCATGCTTCCACCCCAACCACGGAGGCCCACTCAGATGAGACTTTCAGCTTTGGCAGTAGCAATTTCCATGACACTCGGCGCCAGCCTGCTCACCGCCTGCGGGGATAACACGGGCGACCGCCGCGCGACCCCGGGCTCGGGCGCGACCTCGTCCTCCGGCTCGGCCACGACCCCCAGCTCGCCGTCGGGTTCAGCATCAGGCTCCGCGTCGGGGACCACCACCCCGAGCTCGCCGTCGTCCTCGAGCTCGTCTTCTTCCGCTACCGACCCGACGAAGAAAGACGCCGCATCCGGCGGGGGCACGACCAGTGGCTCGGTGAGCGGCTCGGCGAGCGGTTCGACGAGCACCTCGCCTTCAGGCAGTGCCGCGAGCGGCTCGACCTCGAGCACTCCGAGCGCCACGGAGGATCCGAGCAAAGAGAAGAAGCAGTAAGTAGCTGTTACACGACAAAGGCCGTGCGTGCCCCGCGGGCATCACGGCCTTTCTTATTGGATTTCCGCGCTCTTCCGCAGCCCGGCGATCATCGAAGACTCCAGCATGTGCGCGCGGGCGCGT
>DASTPE010000027.1:0-17327 GCA_035762345.1 Burkholderiales bacterium | reverse complement strand
CACGTGGGTCTGTGCCTCCTGTGCCACAGCGGCCCGTTTCCTGAGGAGCGCTTCCAGGGCAACCTGGCGCCGGACCTCGCCGGCGTCGGCGCGAGATTGTCGGCGGGAGAGATCAGGCTCAGAATCGTCGATGCAAGCCGCGTCAACCCGGATAGCATCATGCCGCCCTACTTCCGCACCGAGAATCTCGACCGCGTGGCGTCCGGCTACCGCGGCAAGACGGTGCTTACGGCACAGCAGATCGAGGACGTGGTCGCTTTCCTCGTCACGCTGAAATGATCACGCGCCGCGGTTTTCTCTTGCTGGGATTGACTTCGACGAGTGCACTGGCGCAGTTGCCGCCGAACATCGAAGCGGTCCGCAAGGCCGCTTTCGAGGAAGCAATCCGCAAGGTGGTCGGCAATGCCGAGGTGCGCCAGGGCAGGGTGAAGCTCGACGTGCCGCCGCTCATCGACAACGGCAACACCGTGCCGCTTTCGGTGGAGGTGGAGAGCCCGATGACGGCCGCGGATCACGCGAAGGCCATCCACGTCTTTACCGAGCGAAATCCCCAGCCCTACGTGCTGACCGCGCATCTCGGACCGCGTTCGGGCCGCGCGCGCGTTTCGACGCGCGCCCGCATCGCAGATACCGGAACCGTCACGGCGATCGCGCAAATGTCCGACGGAAGCTTCTGGGCGCACAGCGTAAGGGTGGTCGTCACGCTTTCGGCGTGCCTCGAGGAAGGGCTGATCTGATGTCGCGCGTCGTGGTCAACGTGCCTGCCGAGGCGAAGCGCGGCGAGGTGATCGAGATCCGCACCCTCGCCGCCCACCCGATGGAGACGGGATTTCGCCGCACGCAGCTCGGCGAGCTCATCCCGCGCGACATCATCCGCAGCCTGGTGTGCACCTACAACGGCGTCGAGGTCTTCCGCGCGGAGCTGCACCCGGCGATCGCGGCCAATCCGCTCATCACTTTTACCACCATCGCCACCGAGAGCGGAACGCTGGAGTTCCGCTGGAGCGGCGACAACGGCTACTCCGCAAGCCACCGGACTGCGATCAAGGTCGTTTGAGGTTTTGCCTGCTCATGCTGTTGGCCGCCCTGGCGAGCGCGGGCGAAGTCCCGCTCGCCGAGCGGCGCTCGGGCTACGAGTTCATGAGTCGCGAAACGCGCGCGATGCAGGACGACGAGGTCACCGGACCGACGGTGTTCGCGCTGCTCGACGGCGAGGCGCTGTGGGGCAAGCTCGGCTGCGCCGGCTGCCACGGCGACGCAGCCGCGAGCATGCGTGGCGTCGCGACCCGCTACCCCGCGTTCGTGCAAGGCAAGCTCGTGAATCTCGAGCAGCAGGTGCGGCACAGGGCGACCGCGCTCGCCTACGAAAGCCGCGAGCTGCTCGCGCTCACCGCGTATGTGGCGCGGCAATCGCGCGGCATGCCGATCGACGTGCAGGTCGATGAAAAGACCCGGCCGTTCCTCGAGGCAGGCAAGGCGTTCTTCCACCGGCGCCAGGGCCAGCTCAACCTCGCCTGCACGCAGTGCCACGACGACAACTGGGGAAAGAAGCTCGCCGGCAGCACGATCCCGCAGGCGCACCCCACGGGCTATCCGATCTACCGGCTGGAATGGCAGGCGGTGGGCTCGCTCGCGCGGCGCTTCCGCAACTGCCTCACCGGCATGCGCGCCGAGCTCTACACGCCGGGATCGCAGGAGCTCGTCGAGCTGGAGCTCTACCTCATGTGGCGCGCGCGCGGCATGAAGCTCGAAGCGCCCGCGGTGCGCCCCTGAGGCTGCGCGCGCTTTGGGTGCTGCTCGCCGCAGCACTGATCATTTGGGCTTCACCGCTTGTCGGCCTCGCGCTCAGCGGCAAGCCGATCTCGCATTACGTTGTCTATCCTCCGAGAACCGAGGCGGTCGCGCATCCGCCGCTTTCCTGGCTCTGGTGTGGCGTGCTCTCGCTGCCCGCTATCGCCGCGCTTGGCCTCATCGTCCTCGCAGTAGCACGGGCGCATCCGCGGACGGACGTCGCAAACGCACGACGCGCTTTCCCGGTCTCGGGCTGGCTGGGTCTCGCCGTCCTTGCGGTCGGCTGGTTCGCCGCCTGGAGCGAGCACACGCCGATCGAGTGGAGGCGCCACGCTTTCGCGCCGTTGTGGGTCGGCTATGTGCTGGCCATGAACGCGCTCGTCCATCGGCGGACCGGGCGTTCCCTCCTCCGAGCCCGGCCGCTTTGGTTCGCGACCCTCTTCCCGGCGAGTGCGGCTTTCTGGTGGCTGTTCGAGTACCTGAACCAGTTCGTCCGGAACTGGTACTACGTGGGCATCGCGGCAAGCTCGGATTGGGATTACTTCCTCCAGGGTACGCTGCCTTTCTCCACCGTCTTGCCTGCCGTTGCCAGCACCTGGATGTGGCTACGGACCCACCCGCGAATCGAGGCGCTGCGCCTGCCGGCCGTGCGCGCCCGCCGTTCGGCTGCCTGGCTGGCGCTCGCAGCCGGGGCTCTCGGCATCGCCGGCACCGGACCTTGGCCGGAAACGTTCTTTCCGATGCTCTGGGTAGGACCGCTTCTGCTGCTTTGCGGCCTGCAGCAGCTGCTGACCGGGACAAATCTGCTCGCTCCGCTCGCGAGCGGCGACTGGCGCCCGCTCCTGCAGCCGGCGCTGGCGGCGCTTGCCTGCGGGATGCTCTGGGAATTCTGGAACTACTGGAGCCTGGCGAGGTGGCAGTACAGCATTCCGCATGTTCAACGGCTTCACGTTTTCGAGATGCCGCTGCTCGGCTACGCCGGCTACCTGCCTTTCGGCGTAACGTGCGCGCTGGTCATGGACGCTCTCGCCCGCCTCGTGGAGCGCCGTCCGCTATATTCCGGCCCGTGAAAGTCCAGCGCACGGTTTCCCCGGTCGACGGCTCGGTGTACGTGGAGCGCAGGCTTGCGACGGGCAAGCAGGTTGAGAGCGCGCTCGAAAAGGCGCTCACAGCGCAAAGAGCGTGGAAGCAGGTTCCAGTAGCCGAGCGGGCGGCGATCTGCGGGCGAATGGCCGAGTGGTGTGTGGAGCGCGCGGGCGAGCTCGCGACCGAGCTGAGCTGGCAAATGGGCCGTCCCGTCGCCCAGAGCCCGGGCGAGCTCAAGCGGGGGTTTCATGAGCGCGTGCAGTACATGTGCAGCGTTGCCGAAGAGACGCTTTTCGACATTTCGATTCCGGAAAAGGCGGGCTTCCGCCGGTTCATCCGCCGCGAGCCGCTCGGCGTGGTGCTGGTCGTGGCGCCGTGGAACTATCCTTGGCTCACTTCGGTGAACGCGGTGGTGCCCGCACTGCTCGCCGGCAACAGCGTAATCCTCAAGATGGCGGCCCAGACCCCCCTTGTGGCCGAGCGCTACGCCGAAGGCTTCAAGGCCGCCAGGCTTCCCGAGGGCGTATTCCAGTTTCTACATCTCGACCATTCGCAGATCGCGCACGTGATCGCCGATGCGCGTGTGGCCTTCGTCGCGTTCACCGGATCGGTGAGCGGCGGCCACGCGGTGCAGCGCGCCGCCGCAAAGCGCCTCATCGGCACCGGCCTCGAGCTCGGCGGCAAGGACCCTGGCTACGTGCGCGCCGATGCCGATCTCGCGTTCGCGGTCGAGAACCTGGTGGACGGGTCGTTCTTCAACTCCGGCCAGTCCTGCTGCGGCATCGAACGCATTTACGTCGACAAGCAAGTGTTCAAGCCTTTCGTCGAAGGTTTCGTCCAGCTGACCCGCCAATACCGGCTCGGCAACCCGCTCGAGCAGGAAACGAATCTCGGGCCGCTCGTGCGGACGCAAGCCGCGGACAACGTGCGCGCGCAGGTTCGCCAGGCGGTGCGTAAGGGCGCAAGACCGCTACTCAAGATGAAAGACCGGCCGGGCACGCCCTATCTGCCTCCCGAAGTGCTGGTGAACGTCGACCACGGCATGGCGGTGATGACCGAGGAGACTTTCGGCCCGGTGGTCGGTATCCAACCCGTCAAGGGCGATGAAGAAGCCATCGCGCTGATGAACGACAGCCGCTACGGCCTCACCGCGTCGATCTGGACCAAGGACGCCGAGGCCGCGGTGCGCGTCGGCGAGCGCGTCGATACCGGCACCTGGTTCATGAACCGTTGCGACTATCTCGATCCCGCGCTCGCGTGGACCGGCGTAAAAGACTCGGGCCGCGGCTGCACGCTTTCGCGCCTGGGCCTCGAGGCGTTCACGCGGCCAAAATCGTTCCACCTGAGGCTCAGCTAGGAGGAAGCCTTGGAGCTCCCGGATAAACTGAAGTACACCGAATCGCACGAATGGGTCGCCGACAACGGCGACGGCACCGTCACTGTCGGGATCACCGCGGTTGCAACCGAGCAGCTCGGCGACCTCGTCTACGTCGAGCTGCCGCAGATTGGCGCGCGCGTCACGCGCGGCGCCAACATCGCGGTGGTCGAATCCACCAAGGCCGCCGCGGAGGTTTACGCGCCGGTGGCCGGCGAAGTCGTCGCCGCCAACGCCGAGCTCTCGAAGGAACCGGGACAGGTGAACCAGGCGCCGTACGGCAAAGGGTGGCTCTTCAAGCTGAAAATCGCCGACCGCGCCGAGCTCGACAAGCTCCTCGCGCGCGACGCGTACGCCAAGTCGGCGGGTGTTTGAAAGAATTGTTGAACAAAGATGAGTTCGCCGCGCGGCATCTCGGCCCGGGCGAGGCCGCGCAGCGCGAGATGCTCGGCACGTTGGGCGCGCCCTCGCTCGACGCGCTGGTGCGCGAAGTCGTCCCGCACGACATCCTTCTCACGGAGCCGCTAAAGCTCGGCGAAGCGAAGACCGAGGCCGGGGCGCTCGCCGAGATTAGCGCACACGCCGCGCGCAACGAGCTCTGGCGCAGCTTCATCGGCATGGGCTACTACGGCACGCATACGCCGGCCGTGATCCAGCGCAATGTGTTCGAGAACCCCGGCTGGTACACCGCGTACACGCCCTACCAGGCCGAAATCTCGCAGGGCCGGCTCGAAGCGTTGCTCAATTTCCAGCAGATGGTCATCGACCTCACCGGACTGCCGGTCGCGAATGCCTCGCTCCTCGACGAAGCGACCGCTGCCGCCGAAGCAATGGCGATGATCCGCCGCAGCGCGAAGAGCAAGGCAACGAAGTTCTTCGTCGACGCCGCGGTGCATCCCCAGGTGCTGGCGGTCATGCGCACGCGCGCCAAGTGGCTCGGCATCGAGCTCGTCGTCGGCGACGCCGAGCGCGATCTACAGCCCGGAAAGGTTTTTGGTGGTCACCTGCAATACCCCGATACGTTCGGCCGCATACGAGACTGTTCGGAAGTCATAAAGGGAATCCATTCTTCCCAAGGCTTGGTGTCTCTGGGCACGGACCTGCTCGCCCTCCTGCTGCTGAAGTCCCCCGGCGCGCTCGGCGCCGACATCGCCGTCGGCTCGGCCCAACGCTTGGGCGTGCCGATGGGCTACGGCGGACCGCACGCCGCTTTCATGGCGTGCCGCGACGAGCACAAGCGCGCCATGCCGGGGCGGATCATCGGCGTTTCGGTGGACGCTGCCGGCCGGCCGGCGCTGCGCATGGCGCTGCAGACGCGCGAGCAGCACATCCGGCGCGACAAGGCCACGAGCAACATCTGCACCGCGCAGGCGCTGCTCGCCAACATCGCGGGGTTCTATGCCGTCTATCACGGGCCGCAGGGACTGGAGCGGATCGCCCGGCGCACGAACTTCATGGCGCGCCTTCTGGCGGTTTGCATCGGAAACCCTTCGCATGCCGCGTTCTTCGACACCGTGGTTTTTGCACTCCACGCGGGCGACGCGGTGCACCGGCGGGCAAGCGCAAGGCGGATCAACCTGCGCTACGTCGACCACGCGCGCGTGGGCGTGAGCTTCGACGAGCTTACCTCGATCGAGGATGTGGCCGACGTAGCCGAAGTACTTTCGGGCAAAAGACCGGACACCCGCCGGCTCGTCGACAACCTCCCCGACTCCATTCCAGCCGCGCTTCGCAGGACCGATCGAGTCCTCACTCATCCGGTCTTCAACCGCTACCACACCGAGACCGAGATGATGCGCTACCTGAAGCGCCTCGAGAACCGCGATCTCTCGCTCGTGCACGCGATGATCCCGCTCGGCTCCTGCACGATGAAGCTGAACGCCGCGGCCGAGCTCACGCCAATGTCTTGGCCGCGCTTCGCGGCCATGCACCCATTCGCGCCGAAGGATCAAGCGCGCGGCTACGCCGGCATGCTGCGAGAGCTTGAAGCCATGCTCGCCGAAATCACGGGCTTCGCCGCAGTGTCGCTCCAGCCGAATTCCGGCGCGCAGGGCGAGTACGCGGGACTGCTCGCGATCCGGCACTATCTCGAGGCGCGCGGCGAAGGCGCCCGCGACGTCTGCCTGATCCCGGCGTCGGCGCATGGCACCAACCCGGCCAGTGCCCAGATGATCGGGCTTCGCATCGTCGTAGTCGCGTGCGACGAGCTCGGCAACGTCGACCTCGGCGACCTCGGACGCAAGATCACCGAGCACCGCGGCCGCATCGCCGCGCTCATGATCACCTACCCTTCCACGCACGGCGTGTTCGAGGAGGCGATCGTGCGCATCTGCGCGCAGGTGCACGCTGCCGGTGGGCAGGTCTACATGGACGGCGCCAACATGAACGCCCTCGCGGGCCTCGCGAAGCCGGCGCTGATCGGCGCGGATGTCTGCCACATCAACCTGCACAAGACCTTCTGCATCCCGCATGGCGGCGGCGGGCCCGGCATGGGGCCGATCGCCGTAGCCGCTCACCTCGCGGATTTTCTGCCCGAGAAGACGGACCCCGTTTCCGCTGCGCCGTACGGCAGCGCGCTCATCCTGCCGATCTCGTGGATGTACATCCGCATGATGGGCGCAGCGGGCATCCGCCAGGCAACCGAAACAGCGATCCTGAACGCGAATTACGTCGCCTCGCGCCTCGTGCGCTACTTCCGGGTGCTCTATACGGGCGCGCACGGGCGCGTGGCACACGAGTGCATTCTTGACCTGCGCACGCTGAAAGAGACCTGCGGCGTCACGGCCGAGGATGTGGCGAAGCGCCTGATGGATTACGGCTTCCACGCGCCGACGCTGTCGTTCCCGGTTCCCGACACGCTGATGGTCGAGCCTACGGAGAGCGAGTCGAAGGAAGAGCTGGACCGCTTCTGCGACGCCATGATCGCGATCCACGGCGAGCTGGAAAAGATCCGCGCCGGGCACTGGAACCGCACCGACAACCCGCTGAAGAACGCGCCGCATACCGCGCTCGAGCTCGCGGCCGAATGGCGGCATCCTTACAGCCGCGAAGAAGCCGTCTTTCCCAAGCCAGGGCTGCGCGCCACCAAGTTCTGGCCGCCGGTGAAGCGCGTGGACAACGTCGCCGGCGACCGCAATTTCATCTGTACTTGTCCGCCGATCGACGCGTATGCCTGATCAGAAGAAGACCGTTCTTCACGAGCTTCATGCCGAGCTGGGCGCGCGATTCTGTCCCTTCGCCGGCTTCGAGATGCCGCTCCAGTACCACGAAGGACTTCGCGCCGAGCACCTCCACACGCGCGCGCACGCGGGCCTCTTCGATGTCTCGCACATGGGACAAGTGCGCGTCACCGGCCCAGAGCTCCACGCGGCGCTCGAGCGTGCGCTGCCCGTGGATTTCGACGGCTGGCCAGTCGGCCAGCAGCGCTACTCGCTTCTCCTCAACGAGCGCGGCGGCATCGAAGACGATCTCATGGTCACACGCCTTGCCGAGGAGGTGCGAATCGTCGTCAACGCCGCCGGGCGCGCGCAGGACCTTGCCGTGTTGCGTGCGCTCTGCCCGCGGCTTTCGTTCGAGCTTCTCGATCGCGCGCTGATCGCCCTCCAGGGACCGGAGGCGGAAGCCGCCCTATCGCCGATCGAGCCCGGCGCGGCAGGCCTCGCCTTCATGCAGGCCGCGGCCTTCGGCGAGCTCTTCGTCTCGCGCTCCGGCTACACCGGCGAGGACGGCTTCGAAATCTCCATTCCCAACGAGCACGCCGGGCCCCTGGTGCGCAAGCTGCTCGCCGACCCGAAAGTAAAGCCCATCGGCCTCGGCGCGCGCGACACGCTCCGCCTCGAAGCGGGGTTGCATCTCTACGGACAGGACATGGACGCGAACACCACCGCGCTCGAAGCGAGCCTCGGCCGGGCGATTGCGCCGTCGCGCCGCGCCGGCGGCAAGAAGCAAGGCGGCTTTCCGGGCGCCGATGTTTACCTGCGCCAGGCCCGTAAGGGCGTCGATCGCCGCCTGGCAGGCCTCATCGGCGACGAACCGGTGCCAATACGTCACGGCGCCGCGCTTGTCGATTCCGACAACAAGCAAGTTGGCATCGTTACCAGCGGAACGGTCTCGCCGTCCACCCAGCGCGCGATCATGCTGGGCTACGTGAGCTCGATGCCCGAGGACGTCTTCGCTCTCGTGCGCGGCGCCCGGCGGCGAGTGCGGGTCACCCGGCTGCCTTTCGTGCCGAAGCGCTACAAAAGACACCCGGGCATCTGACCCCGGTTATTCGTAGCGCACGTCGATGATCTCGTAGCGCTTGACGCCGCCGGGGGTCTGGACGTCCACCGCCTCGCCGGCTTCCTTGCCGATGAGGGCACGCGCAATGGGTGAGGCCACCGAGATGCGGCCTTCCTTGATGTCGGCCTCGTCCTCGCCGACGATCTGCCAGGTTGCCTTGTCGCCCGACTTTTCCTCCACGTCGACGGTGGCGCCGAAGACACAGCGCCCCTCGGCATGCAGGAGCTTGGGGTCGACGATCTGCGCGTTCGCGAGCTTGTGCTCGATGTCGCGGATGCGCGCCTCGATCAGGCCCTGGCGCTCGCGCGCGGCTTCGTACTCGGCGTTTTCCGAAAGGTCGCCGTGGCCGCGCGCCTCGCCGATCGCCTTGGAGATCGCGGGCCGCTCGACACCCTTCAGCCGTTGCAGCTCGCCGCGCAGGAGCTCCGCTCCGCGCTTGGTCATCGGCGTTTTCATTACGCCACCTGCTCGGGCGCGGGCTGGCGCAACCGCGCGTGCAGCTCTTGCAGCCGGTAGGGCTCGAGCGTCGCCAGATGCTTCATGCCGGCGCACGCCGCCTTGGCGCCCGCGACGGTGGTGTAATACGTGACCCGGCGCGCGAGCGCGGTGGTGCGGATCGAGCGCGAGTCGGTCACCGCGGTACGCGTCTCCTCGACGGTGTTCACGATGAAGCTCACCTCGCCGTTCTTGATCATGTCGACAATGTGCGGGCGGCCCTCGGCGACCTTGTTCACTTCCGCCACCGGGATGCCGTGCGATTTGATCACGCGTGCAGTGCCGCGGGTGGCGAGGAGCGAGAACCCGAGGTCCACGAGGTCGCGCGCGACCTGCACCGCGGCGAGCTTGTCGCCGTCGCGCACGCTGATGAAGGCGCGCCCGCCGTGGGGGAGCTTGACGCCCGCGGCAAGCTGCGACTTGACGAAGGCTTCGCCGAAGCTCTCGCCCACGCCCATCACCTCGCCCGTGGATTTCATCTCTGGGCCGAGGATGGTGTCGACGCCGGGGAAGCGCGCGAACGGGAACACCGCCTCCTTGACCGAGAAGTAGCTCGGCGTGACCTCTTCCGCGCCTTGCTCCTTGAGGCTTCGGCCTGCCATGCAGCGCGCCGCCACCATCGCAAGCGGCACGCCGGTCGCTTTCGATACGTAGGGAACGGTGCGCGAGGCGCGCGGGTTCACCTCGAGCACGTAGACCGTATCGCGCTGAATGGCATACTGCACGTTCATCAAGCCGCGCACCTTGAGCGCTCTTGCGAGCTGCGTGGTCTGGCGGCGCAGCTCGCGCTCGAGGTGGCTCGCGAGAGAGTGCGGAGGCAGGCAGCACGCCGAATCGCCCGAGTGAACGCCCGCCTGCTCGACGTGCTCCATGATGCCGCCGATCATGACCTGCTTCCCATCGCACACGCAGTCGACGTCGATCTCGATCGCGTCGGAGAGATAGCGATCGAGGAGCACCGGCGAGTCGTTGGAGACCTTGACCGCCTCCTTCATGTAGCGCTCGAGCTCCGATTGCTGGTGGACGATCTCCATCGCGCGGCCGCCGAGCACGTAGCTCGGGCGCACGACCACCGGATAGCCGATCGACTCGGCGTGCTTCACCGCCTCCTCGGGAGAGCGCGCGGTGCGGTTGGGCGGCTGGCGCAGCTTGAGCTTCTCCAGCAGCTGCTGGAAGCGCTCGCGGTCCTCGGCGACGTCGATCGAGTCCGCGCTCGTGCCGATGATGGGCACGCCGGCCGCGGCGAGGTCGCGCGCGAGCTTGAGCGGGGTCTGGCCACCGTACTGCACGATCACGCCCCAGGGCTTCTCCTTGTCGACGATCTCGAGCACATCCTCCAGCGTGAGCGGCTCGAAATACAGGCGGTCCGAGGTATCGTAGTCGGTCGAGACCGTCTCGGGGTTGCAGTTCACCATGATGGTCTCGAATCCGTCGTCGCGCAGCGCGAACGCGGCGTGCACGCAGCAGTAGTCGAACTCGATCCCCTGTCCGATGCGGTTCGGGCCGCCGCCGAGCACCATCACTTTCTTGCGCGCGCTCGGGTTCGCCTCGCACTCTTCCTCGTAGGTCGAGTACAGGTAAGCCGTTTTCGTTGCAAACTCCGCGGCGCAGGTGTCGACTCGCTTGTAAACCGGGCGTATGCCGAGCTCGTGCCGCTTCTGCCTTACTTTCTTCTCCGTGGTGTTGAAGAGGTACGCCAGCCGCCGATCCGAGAAGCCCGTGCGCTTCAACTGGAGAAGGTCTTCTTTTGAAAAGTCATCCAATTTCTGGTCGTCGAGCTTCATTTCCAGCTCGACGATCTGCTGGATCTGGTCGAGGAACCACGGATCGATCTTCGTCAGGCGGTGCACCTCCTCGAGGCTGAAGCCGTTCTCGAAGGCGTCGCCGACGTACCAGATGCGCTCCGGGCCCGGCTCGCCGAGCTCCTTTTCGAGCGTCTCGCGGTCGCGCGTACGCTGGTTCAAGCCGTCGACGCCCACTTCGAGCCCGCGCAGCGCCTTCTGGAAAGACTCCTGGAACGTGCGCCCGATCGCCATCACCTCGCCCACCGACTTCATCTGCGTGGTGAGGCGGTCGTTCGCCTGCGGGAATTTCTCGAACGCGAAGCGCGGCACCTTGGTGACGACGTAGTCGATGGTCGGCTCGAACGAGGCCGGCGTCGCGCCGCCGGTCACCTCGTTCGCGATTTCGTCGAGCGTGTAGCCCACCGCGAGCTTCGCCGCCACCTTGGCGATCGGGAAGCCGGTCGCCTTCGATGCGAGCGCGGAGGAGCGCGACACGCGCGGGTTCATCTCGATGATGAGCATTCGGCCGTCGGCCGGGTTGAGCGCGAACTGCACGTTCGAGCCGCCGGTATCGACGCCGATGGCGCGCAGCACCGCGATCGAGGCGTCGCGCATTCGCTGGTATTCCTTGTCGGTGAGCGTCTGCGCCGGGGCGACGGTGATCGAGTCTCCGGTGTGCACGCCCATCGGATCGAGGTTCTCGATCGAGCACACGATGATGCAGTTGTCCTTGCGGTCGCGCACCACCTCCATCTCGAACTCTTTCCAGCCGAGCACCGACTCCTCGATCAGCACCTCCTGCGTGGGCGACGCCTCGAAGCCGCGCTCGCAGATCGCGAGGAACTCCTCGCGGTTGTAGGCGATGCCACCTCCTGTCCCGCCCAGCGTAAACGAAGGCCTTATGACGACCGGAAAACCGATGCCCGCCTGGACCTGCAGCGCCTCCTCCATCGAGTGCGCGAGCGCCGAGCGCGGCGACTCCAGGCCGATCTTGCCCATCGCGGACTTGAATTTTTCGCGGTCCTCGGCCTTGTCGATCGCCTCGCGCGAGGCGCCGATCAGCTCGACGCCGAACTTCTCCAGCACACCCTCGCGCGCGAGGTCGAGCGCGCAGTTGAGCGCCGTCTGGCCGCCCATCGTCGGCAGCAGCGCGTCGGGCCGCTCCCGTTCGATGATGCGCGCCACCACCTGCCAGGTGATCGGTTCGATGTAGGTGGCATCCGCCATCTCCGGGTCGGTCATGATGGTCGCCGGGTTCGAGTTCACCAGCACGACCCGGTAGCCCTCGGAACGCAGAGCCTTGCACGCCTGCGCGCCCGAGTAATCGAACTCGCACGCCTGGCCGATCACGATCGGCCCCGCGCCGATGATGAGGATGCCCTTGAGGTCAGTGCGCTTCGGCATGTTCCGTGATGAGTTTCGCGAAGCGATCGAACAGGTAGCCGATATCGTGCGGACCGGGGCTCGCCTCCGGATGTCCCTGGAAGCAGAACGCCGCTCGATCGGTGCGCGCCAGCCCTTGGAGCGAACCGTCGAACAGAGACACGTGCGTGGGACGCAGGTTTGGAGGAAGTGTTGCCGGATCCACCGCAAACCCGTGGTTCTGGCTGGTGATGACGACTCGCCCGGTATCAAGGTCCTTGACCGGGTGGTTCGCACCGTGGTGGCCGAACTTCATCTTGAGCGTCTTTGCGCCCGAGGCGAGACCCATCAGCTGGTGGCCGAGGCAGATACCGAACACCGGGATCGTCGTGGCGTCGAGGATCTCGCCGATTGCCTCGATGGCGTAGTCGCACGGCTCGGGGTCGCCCGGGCCATTGGCGAGGAACACGCCGTCGGGGTTGAGCCGCAACACTTCTCGAGCCGGCAAAGAAGCGGGTACGACGCTGATGCGCGCGCCCCGGTCGGCGATCATGCGCAGGATGTTCCGCTTGATGCCGTAGTCGTACGCCACGACATGGAAACGCGGAGCGTCGTTGCGGCGGTAACCCTTCCCGCGCTCCCACGAGCCTTCGGTCCATTGGTAGGGCTTGTCGGTCGTCACGACCTTCGCGAGGTCCATGCCGGCCAAGCCGGGGAACTTTCTTGCTTCCTCCAGGGCGCCGGCTTCATCCGCGCCCGCCATCAGGCAGCCGTTCTGGGCTCCTTTTTCACGCAGGAGGGTGGTCAGTTTGCGAGTGTCGATGTCGGAGATACCGACCAGGTTGTTCTTGATCAAATAAGTGCGCAGATCGGTCTGCGAGCGCCAGCTGGAGTGCAGGCGGGGCAAGTCGCGGACCACAAGGCCTTCCGCGTACGTACGCTGCGACTCCTGGTCCTCTTCGTTGGTGCCGGTGTTGCCGATGTGCGGATACGTCAGCGTGACGATCTGCTTACAGTAGGACGGGTCGGTCAGGATCTCCTGGTATCCGGTCATCGCGGTGTTGAACACCACCTCGCCCACCGCGCTGCCGTGCGCGCCGATCGAGCGGCCGCGAAAAACCGTTCCGTCGGCGAGGACCAGCACGGCGGGTTCGAAGTTAGCCATTTGTGAAGCGCACGCGAAAAGCGGGAGAGGCTCGGTGCCGCTCCCGCTTCATTGAGGGCAGGATTATAGGCCCAAAACGTCGCTCATGGCATAAAGCGCCGGCGGTCGACCCTTCAGCCATTTCGCGGCGCGCAGCGCGCCGCTCGCGTAGGTGAGGCGGCTTTGGGAGCGCACGGTGACTTCGACGCGCTCGCCGGTGCCCGCGAAGATCACGGTGTGCTCGCCGACGATGTCGCCGCCGCGGATCGCGTGGAAGCCGACCTGCTTCGGCGGGCGCTCGCCGGTAACGCCTTTGCGTCCAAAGACAAAGTCCTTCTTCTTCAAAGCCCCGGCGATAATTTCGCCGAGCTGGAGAGCGGTACCGGAAGGCGCGTCGACCTTGTGCCGATGATGCGCCTCGACGATCTCCACGTCATAGTCGTCGCCGAGGATGCGCGCCGCGGTTTCGGCCAGCTTGTAGGCTGTATTGACGCCGACCGCGAAGTTCGCCGCCTGCACGATCGGAATGCGCTTTGCGGCTCGCGCGATGCGCTCCCTATCTCCTTCGCTCAAGCCGGTAGTGCCGATCACCATGGCTTTGGCGTGCTCGAGGAGCGCCAGCGTGGCTTCGGGGCGGGTGAAGTCGAGGACCACTTCGGCCTGGGCGACGGCCGCCAACTCGGAGCCTATCCTGATGCGTCCCGCGGACTGCCCGATGGCCGGGCTCCCTACGATGTCGACGGCAGCAACGATGTCCAGCTCGCGATCGGCGGACGCGGCCTCGATCACTGCGCGTCCCATGCGGCCGCCGGCGCCGGCGATCGCTATCTTCAATGCGTCGCCCCGGCCGCCACCACGTCGCCGTCGAGGCGCGTGAGCTTGCCGTCCTCGAAGAACACGGTGAGCTTGCGCTGCTCCGGCTTGACACCAGCCTTCTCGTACCAGTAGACGTAGTCCCAGCGGTCGGCGTGAAAGATATCGGTGAGCAGCGGCGTGCCGAGCGCGAGGCGCACCTGCTCCTTGCTCATGCCGGGCTTGAGCTGGGCGACCATCTCCGAGGAAATGTAGTTGCCCTGCTGGATGTCGATGCGGTACGGCGTGATACCCGGGATGCGCGGCACAGATGAGCAAGCGCCCAGAACAACGAGGCAGAGCGCCGCGACGAAGCGCGGGAAGAGCCGGCGAGGCATCCGCATATAATGATAGCCGATGAGCACGGTGCAGAGCCTGAAGGACAGCGGCCTCAAGGCCACGCTGCCGCGGCGCAAGATTCTCGAGCTCTTCGAATCGAGCAAGGTGCGCCATCTCTCCGCTGAGGACGTCTATAAGGCGCTTCTCTCCGAGGGGCTCGACGTCGGCCTGGCCACGGTGTATCGCGTGCTGACACAGTTCGAGCAAGCCGGCCTGCTCTCGCGCCAGCACTTCGAGACCGGCAAAGCGGTGTTCGAGCTCAATCGGGGAGGCCACCATGACCACCTGCTCTGCCTGCAGTGCGGCCGGGTCGAGGAGTTCTACGACCCCGACATCGAGAAGCGCCAGACCGAGATCGCCCGCTCGCGCGGCTTCGCGCTGAACGGGCATTCGCTCGCGCTATACGCCGACTGCACCAAGAAGGACTGCCCCTACCACCCCTAATTCGGGGGTCAGGGTCGAGATTCCGTTTTCACGTACGCAAAAAACGAATCTCGACCCTGACCCCGAATTAGGTTGCATCCAGCAGCTCCGCCGCGTGCTTGCGCGCGGTGCTTTCCGCGCCCCCCAGCATCCGCGCGAGCTCGGCAATGCGCGCCGTGCGGTCCAGGTGCTGGACCTTCACCTTCACCCCCGCGCGGCTCACCGACCATTGGTCATCGCCGCTCGCCGCGACCTGGGGCAGGTGAGTGACGCAAAGCACCTGGCGTTGTCTGCCGAGCTGGCGCAGAGACTTTCCGATCGTCTCGGCCACCGCCCCGCCAATCCCGGAGTCGATCTCGTCGAAAACGAGCGACGCGACCGGCGAAGCTTTCGCAGCGACCAGCTGAATCGCGAGGCTGATGCGCGAGAGCTCTCCGCCGGAAGCCACCTTGGCCAGCGAGCGCAGGGGCAGGCTCGGGTGGGACGAGACTTCGAACTCCACTTCCTCGGCGCCGGACACCCCGGGCTCGTCCAGCCTCGTGAGGGAAACCGAAAAGCGTCCGCCCGCCATGGCGAGCTGCTGCATCGCCGCCGTCACCGCCTTGCCGAGCGCGTCGGCGCCGGCGCGGCGCCTCGAGCTCAATTTCCTGCAAAGGGAATCGAAACCGGTCTTCGCCGCGGCGACCTCGCGGCGAAGCGCTTCGGGGTTCACCGCCAGCTCGAGCTCGCCGCGCCGCTTTTCCAGCTCCTGCAGCAACTCGTGCAGCGCTTCAGGCCGCACCCGGTACTTGCGCGCCGCGGCGTGCAGTGTCTCGATGCGCGACTCGACTTCGCGCAGCGCCTCCGGATCGAGGTCCACGCGCGAGGCGTATTGGCGCAGCGTGCGCACGGCTTCGCTCGCCTGCGCCTCGGCCGACTCGAGCATCTCGACGACGCCGCTCAACTGATGGTCATGCTGCGATAACGCCTTCAGCCTGTTCGCCACCGCAGCGAGCTGGCTCAGGCATGCGCCTTCGGCCTCGGCGAGCGCCTCCAGCGCTGACTGCGCACCGCCGAGCAGGCTCGAGCCGTGCTGCAGGCGCGTATGCTCGGCCGACACTTTCTCCCATTCGCCCTCCTGCGGCGAAACTTTTCTCAGGTCCTTGACTTGTTCTTCGACGTCGAAGCGGTCGCGCTCACGTTGCGTGAAGCTCCTGTCCGCCTCGTCGGCAAGCTCCTGCAGCCGCTTCCACGCTCGATAGGCAGTCGTTGTTTCCTGAGCAAGCGATTCGGAACCTGCATGCGCGTCGACCAGCGCGCGCTGGGCCGCGGGGCGCAGGAGCGACTGGTGCTCGTGCTGGCCGTGGATGTCCACCAGATGCTCGCCCGCGGCCTTGAGCTGCGCGAGCGTCACGGCGTGGCCGTTGATGAAGCAGCGCGAGCGCCCGCTGCGGTCGAGGATGCGCCTCAGGATGACCGTGCCAGGATCGCCGGCCAGCTCTCCTTCCGCCAGCCAGGCATTCAGAACCGAGTTCTTTTGCGCTTCGAATTCCGCGGTGAGCTCGGCGCGCTCGGCGCCTTCACGCACCAGCGCGCCGTCGCCACGGCCGCCGACCAGCAGCTCGATCGCGTCCACCAGGATCGACTTGCCGGCGCCGGTCTCGCCGGTGAGCGCGGCGAAGCCGGGACCGAATTCCAAGGATGCTTTTTCAATGATGACGAAATTCGCGGCTTCGAGCGCGCGCAGCATTCCTACCCTCCGCCGCGGCGCCTTTCGATCGCCTCGCTCCAGCCGAGCTTCTCGCGCAGCGTGGCGAAATAGCGATAGCCCGGGGGATGGACGAAGCGCACGACGTCGGCCGAGCGCTTGAGGACCAGGCGATCGCCTTCGGCCATATCGGCGAGCGCGAGTCCGTCGAAGTGAGCGCGCGCGTCGAGCGCGTGCACGATCGCAATCTCGATCACGCATTGGTCGCTGACGCTCACCGGCCGCGCGGACAGCGTGTGTGGGTTGAGCGGCACCAGCGTCAGCGCCGGGACTGCGGGGTGCAGGATCGGGCCCTGCGCGGAGAGCGCGTAGGCGGTCGACCCGGTCGGAGTGGCGACGATCATGCCGTCGGCGCGCAACGTGTAGACGAACTCGCCGTCCACCGAGAGCTCGAACTCGATCAGGCGCCCTTCCGCGCCCTTGCCGATCACGGCCTCGTTCAAGGCTATCGTGCGCAATAACGAGGCCCCGTCGCGCCTGATCTCCGCATCGAGCAGCGAGCGCTCTTCGATCGAGTACTCGCCGTCAAGGATCGCACCGACGCCGCGTTGCATGTCCTGGTGGCCGATGTCGGTCATGAAGCCGAGTCGGCCCTGGTTGATGCCGACGAGCGGCACGCGGCGGCGTACGAGCTCGCGCGCCGCCGAC
>DASTPE010000026.1:0-10346 GCA_035762345.1 Burkholderiales bacterium | reverse complement strand
GTTTTCTTCACGACGTTTCTCCTTCGAGTAGGAAATCGCGAACGACCGCGATCTGATCGGGTTGCAATAAGGTCGGGGCGTGGCCAACGCCGCGGATCTCGACCACCTTGGCCTTGGGGCCGCGGCGCGCCATCTCCGCGGCCGTCTGCGGCGAGACAAGATCGGATTCCTCGCCGCGCACGAGCAAGGTCGGGCAGCGCACGGCGTCGTACAGGTGCCAGAGCTCCAGGTCCTTTTCCGGCATGGTGGCGCGGTAGGCCTCGGCGATGCGCGTATCGTAATGCGGCCGCAAGGTTCCGTCCTCGCCACGGCGGACCCAGCTCTCGGTGAGGAAGCGCCATTGCGCATCGGTGTGCGGGCCGAAGGGCGCAGATATCGTGCGCACGTATTTCTCAGCCTGCACGAGCGTGGCGAAGGTCAGCTCCTGCCCGACATACGCGGCGATGCGCTCCAGCGCCGCCTTGGCGATCACGGGCGCCGCGTCGTTGAGAATCAGCTTGCGGATCGGGCTCCCCGACTGCGCGGCGAGCGCCATGCCGACCAGGCCGCCCATCGAGGTGCCAAGCCAGCTCACCGCCTCGACGTCGAGCCGGGCGATCAGGGTCACCATGTCGGCGACGTATTGCGCCCAGGTGTAGTGCTTCGGGTCAGCGAGCCGGTCGGAATCGCCGCGTCCCGCTATGTCGGGACACACGATACGGAACTGTGCGCACAAGGCGCGCGCGAGCTCGTCGAAATCGCGGCCGGAGCGCGTCAGTCCATGAACGCAGATCAAGACGTGACGGTTGCGCGGATCGCCCCACTCCCGGTAGGCCATGCGGTGCAGGCCCGCGGGCGAGGCGCACAGCACCGAGCGCCGGCGCGGCTCTACCGCTTCAGCCATTGGTCGACGAGCGCCTTTCGAGCAGCTTGCGCGTCCTCACCGATGGAGGAATAACGGCCGCCGTGCGCGCGCACGAGCGCGAGCTTCTCCGACTTCACGTTCGCGCCGCGCACCGGGAAGCCGTAGTTTGCATAGCGCGCGCGCTCCAACAACGCTTCCTCCTCGTCGTACCAGATCCATTCGTCGACGAAGCCGAAGGCGACGTCCTCGAGCGTAGCGTCAGGCTCCTCGGGATCGAGCAACGTGAGCTCTCCGTCCCGGTGACGCCAGTAGGTGTGGCGCTCCCCGGTCACCGCGTAGCCGATCAGGCCGCCCTCCTCGCTCGTCCGGCAGGTGAGACCGAGCTCGAGGCGCCCTTCGTCGCCTACTTGCACGTCCACCTGGGCTTCCTCCAGGCGCGAGGCGGTTTGCTCGACGAGGCGCCCGTTCTCGATCACGGCACGGCCGCGCTCGCCGTGGCGTTCCCATTCCGCCTCGACACGCAGCTCGGGAAAATCCGCTGACGCTGCGGTGAACGCCGGGAACGGGATCCCGCGGCGCGGACGGAAGCGGTATTCCAGCGTCCCGGCGCCGTGGTGCTCGGTGTAGTCCTCAGCGTCCTCGTCGCGAACCATCAGCCAGCGCAGGCGCTCGCGGAAGTCGTCGAGCCGACCGGCGCCGGTGATGCGTACGACGGCCGTGAACAAGCTCCCCTAGCCCTCGTACTTGAAGGACAGCGCAAGGCGTGCGCGAAACTGTGTGACCTTCCCGTTCTCAATCTTCACGTCGAGCTTCTCGATCTCGGCGATGCGCAAGTCGCGCAGGCTGCCGGAGGCAGTCTTGACTGCGTTGCGCACCGCGTCCTCCCACGAGTTGCTGCTGGTGCCGATCACCTCGGTAACGCGATAGACGGTGCCGCTGCCCTTTTTCGCCATGATCGTTCCTCTCTCCTCTGGTCGCGGGAGACCCCCGCGAGGCCATTCTATACGGGCGGAGTACGCCGCCAATAGCGGGGAGCCCGCGAACGCTCGGTGCTCACTCGAGGGGCATGCCCATCCAGCACGACCGAGATCGCGCCGTCCCGATCGGTGCGCAGCACCGGAATGCCGGCTCTGGCATAGCGCTCAAGCACCTCGCGCGCCGGGTGGCCGAAGCGGTTGCGATAGCCCGCGGGCACGATGGCCCAGCGCGGCGTCACCGCGGCGATGAATTCACTGCTCGAGGATGTTCGGCTGCCGTGGTGCGGCACCAGAAGTATGTCGCTGGCCGCAATCTTGTTCTCGAGAAGAGACAACTCGGCCGCGCGCTCGATATCGCCGGTGAGCAGCATCGACGAGGCGCCCGCCGCGATTCGCAGCACGCAGCTCTGGTTGTTGCGGCGCGCTGTTTCCCAGCCCGCAGGCGGGTGCAGGAACTCGAAGCGCACGCCGTCCCAGTCCCAGGCCATCCCGGCAGCGCAGCGCCCCGGCATGAGCGCAAGCGAATGCAGCGGATGGCTTCGAGGCAAAGAGGAGGCGAGCGCGTGGACTTCGAGCGACTCGAGGAGCGTCAGGGCCCCGCCGAGATGGTCGATATCCTCGTGGCTAAGTATGAGCAGGTCGACGCTGCGCACACCTGTAGCACGCAGGAGCGGCACCACGATGCGCCCGCCGCTGTCGGCCTCCGGGCCATACGCCGGCCCCGCGTCGTAGAGCAGCGCGCGGTTCGCCGTGCGCACGAGGACCGCGAGCCCTTGCCCTACATCGAGCGCCGTGACCCACGCCTCCCCGCGTGCCGGCGTCGGGGGCGCGAGCGAGAACGCAGGCGCCATGAGCGCGAGCCCGCCTGCGCGCCAAGGCACTCCACGCGGCGCAAGCATCCAGACTGCGCCCGCCATGGCGAGCGCCACCGCCCATACCGGCGGAGTGTGCTGCTGCCACAGCGCTCCTGGCAGCGCGGCACACCACTCCAGGAATGCAAGCAGCCACTGGACCAGCCAGGCCGCCGCCTGCAGGAGCAATTCAAGCGGAAACACTACAGCAGCCAGGGCGATCGGGGTGATGACGACGGATACCAACGGGATGGCGAGCGCGTTGGCGAGCGGCCCGGCCACCGAGATCTGGCCGAAGAGAAGGAGCGCGGCGGGCGCCAGGCCGACGGTGATCGCCCATTGCATGCGTCCCCATTGCGCGATGCGCCATTCGTTCGTCGCCACGTAGAAGATCAGCGCGACCGCGCCGAACGAAAGCCACATCCCCGGCGCGAGCGGCGCCCATGGGTCCGTGGCGACCACCACAGCGAGCGCAAGCGCAAGTGTGCGTGCCGGCGCGGCGACGCGCCCGCACCACAGCGCGGCGGCGACGACGCTTACCATCCAGAAAGTGCGCTGCGCCGGCACGGCAAAACCTGCGAGCAGCGTATAGCCGAGTGCGGCGGCGATCGCCGCCGCGGCCGCGGCCTTGCGCGCCGGCAGACGCACTACCGCCGGCGGAACGCGGCGCCACCCGAAAGAAACCAGCCACGCGGCAAGCCCGGAGACCAGCGTGACGTGCAGCCCGGAGATGGACATCAGATGAGTCACGCCAGTCCGGTTAAAAAGGCGCCATTCCTCGGCCGAGATGGCGCGCTGGTCCCCGACCGCCAGCGCTGTCAGGATTCCCGCGGCCGGCGTTGCGCCAAGCTCGGTCTTGAAGCGCTCGCGCACCGCTTCGCGCACGCGCTCCACGTAGTCGAGAACGTGGTTGCGGGTGCCGAGGCGCTTGCGTTCGCCGCGGGTCCGCACGTAGCCAGTTGCTCCGACGCTGCGCTCCAAGAGCCATGCCTCGTAATCGAAGCCGTGCGGATTGACATGTCCGTGCGGCCGGCGCAGCCGCACCGTGAATAGCCAACGCTCGCCCGGATGTACGGTCTCCTCCATCAGCGCCGCGCCATCCTCGCTCCACGGGCTGCGATACCAAGCGAGGAGCAGCTTTCTTGGCAACCGCTGTTCCGACGAGGCCTCGAGCTCAAACTCGAAGCGCACGGCGCGTTCGCTGAGCGCCGGAAGGCCTGCAACCACGCCGACCACCTCCAGGTCCCGGCCCTCAAGCTCGGGGGCGAGCCAGTCGGCCATGCGCAGGTGCGCGGCGCCGGCCGCCCAGAGAAGACCGATGACAAAAGCAAAAAGCGCCGCGAGCCTCGGCTGGAAATAGCAGACGGCCGCACACATCGGCAGCGCGAGCAGCCATGCCATCGCGGGCAGCTCGGCCTGCAGCTGCAGAGCCGCGGCCCCGCTGGCGAACGCGGCTGCTGCCAAGGTCATCTACAATGCAACGCGCCTGCCGCCTTCAGGCTGACCGTGCCGCGCAAGTATTTCCGCAAGTACCTGCCCAATCCCGAGAAGCTGCGCTCGAGCCGCATGGTCGCGGCATTCGGCCGCTGGCTGCACCATCCGAACCTGTGGCATCTCAACCGCCGCTCCGTGTCGGGCGCCGTGGCGATCGGCCTCTTCTCGGGCCTCGTGCCGGGGCCGCTGCAGATGCTCACCGCGCTCCTGCTCGCTGTCCCCCTGAAGAAGAACATCCCGGTGGCGCTGCTCGTAACGTTTTACACCAACCCGTTCACGATCGTGCCGCTTTACCTCGTTGCGTATGCGTACGGCAGGTTGCTGCTGCCGGGAGAGCACGCGGCGCAGGTCCACCCGTTCGAGTTCGACTGGGGCAATTTCGCCGAGTCGTTGAGCGGCCTGGGGGCGTGGATGATCGCGCTTGGTAAGCCGCTCGCCATTGGCCTGGTCGCGCTTGGCTGTACGCTGGCGCTGCTCGGTTACGTGGCGGTGCAGCTCGCGTGGCGGGCTTACGTCGTGGCGGCTTGGCGCGCCCGAGCACGGCGCCGCAAGGCGCGCGTGTGACGCACGCGAATTTCGTCTCCGCGTACGCGGCCGGCCACATCCGTGTAAGGGTCGAGCGCAACGCGGCGGCGCGCTTCGTGGCTGGCCGCACCCTGCTTCCGCTCGTTCTGCTTCCCTTCCTCGGCCTCGGCCTCGCGCTCGCCCTAATCGGTTACATCGTCACCGGCACGATCGTTTTCCTGGCGGCGCTGCTCGTGCGTGTTCTAGTGCGTCGCTCGAGCGACGGCTTCATCGTGTGGCGCGCGCTACAGGACGCCGAGTTCTACCGCCAGGCGATGGCGGCTCAGGCGCTGACCATCGAGGAGTGCAACACCCCGTCGCGCAGCTCATAGACGCGCTCGGCGCGCGCGGCGAGGTCGCTGTCGTGAGTCACGATGACAAACGCGGTGCGCCGTAGCGCCGAGAGCCGCACCATGGCATCGAACACATCGTCGGCCGTGTGCGAGTCGAGGTTCCCGGTGGGCTCGTCGGCGAGCACGCATGCGGGCTCGGTCACGAGCGCGCGCGCGAAAGCGCAGCGCTGGCGCTCGCCGCCGGACAGCTCGCCCGGCTGGTGCTCGAGCCGCGCCCCGAGGCCCACCTCCGCCAGCACCTTGGCCGCGCGGCTGCGCGCCTGGTCGCGATCCATTCTGCGGATGAAAAGCGGCATGGCGACGTTTTCCACCGCGGTGAACTCGGGCAAGAGGTGGTGGAACTGATAGACGAAGCCGAGCGTCGCGTTCCGCACCCGGCCGCGCTCGGCCTCGCTCATGGTACTGAAGGGCTTGCCCCGGACGAGAACCTTACCCGAGGTGGGCGCGTCCAGCCCGCCGAGGACATGGAGCAGCGTCGATTTTCCGGAGCCCGAGCGACCGACGATGGCGATGCGCTCGCCGGCATGAACGTCGAGGTTTACTCCGTGGAGCACCTGCACTGGCGCCGGCCCCTGGTAGGTCTTTCTCAAGTCCCGGCACGAGACCACTGCATCACTCATAACGCAGCGCCTCCGCCGGATTGACGCGACCGGCGCGCCAGCTCGGATAGATCGTGGCGAAGAAGGACAGCGCAAGCGCCACCACGGCGATCGCAATGACGTCGTTTGCCTGAAGGTCCGAGGGCAGGTCGGGAATCAGATAGACGTCCTTCGACAGGAACTTGATGCTGAAGGCGCGCTCGATCGCCGGGACGATGACGTCGATGTTCAGCGCGGTGACGATCCCGGTGAGCACGCCGATCAGCGTGCCGACCACGCCGAGGACCATGCCCTGCACCATGAAGATCTGCAGGATCGAGCCGGGCGCAGCGCCGAGCGTGCGCAGGATCGCGATGTCGGCTTGCTTGTCGGTCACGGCCATGACGAGCGTCGAGATGATATTGATCGCGGCCACCAGCACGATCAGCCCGAGGATCAGGAACATCATGCGCTTCTCGATCTCGACCGCGCGGAAGAAGTTCGCGTGGCTGCGCGTCCAGTCGGAGGCGAACACGTCACGCGGCAGCTTGGCGAGGAGCTCGTAGGCCACCTCGCGCGCGGCGAAAAGATCGTCGAGCTTGAGGCGCACCCCGCTGACAGCGTCGCCCATCTGGTAGAGGGTCTGCGCGTCCTGCATGTGGACAAGCGCGAGGCCCGAGTCGGCGTCGACGATACCGGCTTCGAAGATGCCGACCACGGTGAATTGCTTGAGCCGCGGGATCACGCCTGCGGGCGTCACCACGCCTTGCGGCGCGACGAGCGCGATCTTGTCGTCGCGCAGTACGCCGAGCGAGCGCGCGAGATCGGTGCCGAGCACGACGCCGAACTGTCCCGGCCGCAATGCATCGAGCGCGCCGACGCGCATGTGCTGCGCGAGGTCGGCGACCTTTTCCTCCTCCGCGGGGAGGATGCCGCGCACCACCGCTCCGCGCACCGCCTGGCCGTTGGAGAGCATGGCCTGCGCCTGAACGAACGGCGCGGTCGCGACCACGCGCGGATGCTGCGCTACCGCTTTCTGGACTTCGCGCCAGTCCTCGAGCCGGTTGTCGTCGGCGAGGATCTGCAGGTGCGAGACTACGCTGAGGATGCGCGTGCGCACCTCCTTCTGAAAGCCGTTCATCACCGAGAGCACGACGATCAGCGCCCAGACGCCGACCGCGATCCCGATCATGGAGACCGCCGAATTAATCCCGATGAAGCGGTTGCGCCGGCGGGCGCGGGTATACCGCAGGCCGACGAGGAGCTCGTATCGCATGAAGGGGCGAATGAGGACGCGCGAGGATACTACAATCGTCGCGATGGACGCCGAGACCGCCGGCCTGCTCAAGAAGCTGCTCTCGCAGGAGCGCATCGCCCATCTCGGCACGCTGCGCACGGGCGCGCCGATGGTGTCGATGACCCTCTTCATGCCGGAGAAGGATTTCTCCGCCTTCTATGTGCACGTGAGCCGCCTGGCGTGGCATACGCAGGACATGGCACAGGAACCGCGCGTCGCGCTCTCGGTCGCCGAGACCGACGATGGCCGCGCCGATCCGTTCACCTTCATGCGCGTCACGGTACGGGGCGAGGCTATGCGGATTCCACAGAACGACGATTTGAAGACCCGGTGGCTCGCGCGCTTCCCGGAGCAGGCGATCAACTTCGAGCTTGCCGACTTCTCATTCTGGAAAATCACGCCGCGCGACGCGCGCTTCGTCGCCGGCTTCGGCCGTATCCACAACTTGTCCAAGGAGGAGCTCATCCGAGCCACGACGTCATGACTCCTGAACAGCTCAGGGCGCTTCAGGCCCCCCTCAAGGAGCGCTACAAGAAGGATCCGGCCGTGGCCGTGGTGACGCTGCGGGCGCAGGGTCGCATCGGCGAGGGCATCGCCTGCAGGGTCGACACCGGAAAAGCGTTGGTGGAGGCGGGCCTGCATCCCGCGAGCGGCGGCAGCGGGCTGCAGGCTTGCTCCGGAGACATGCTGCTCGAGGCGCTCGTCGCCTGCGCCGGGGTCACGCTAAAGGCGGTGGCGACTGCGCTCGGCATCGACTTGAAGGACGCAAGAGTGACGGCGGAGGGCGACCTTGACTTCCGCGGCACGCTCGGAGTCGCAAGAGGGGCGCCGGTCGGGTTCCGGGAGATCCGGCTCAAGTTCGATCTGGACAGCGACGCGTCCGCCGACCAATTGAAGAAGCTGCTCGAGCTCACCGAGCGCTATTGCGTCGTGCTGCAGACGATCCGCAACGCGCCGCCGGTACGCCGCTCGCTTTGAGGGTTCTCGTCAATATCGATGTCGACGATCTCGAGAAGGGCACGCGCTTTTATTGCGACGGGCTCGGCCTCAGAATTGGCCGACGCTTTGACGGCTGGATCGAGCTGGTTGGCTCGAGCTCGCCTTTCTACCTCCTGCCCAAGCCCGCTGGCAGCGCCATTTCTCCGGTTAATGACCAGAAGCGCGATTACGCCCGCCACTGGACGCCGGTGCATCTGGACTTCGTCGTGCCCGACATCGGCGAAGCCGTGAGGCGCGCGCGGGCCGCGGGAGCAAGGCTCGAGCGCGACGTGACGAGCCACGCCTACGGCAAGCTCGCGCTCCTCGCCGATCCTTTCGGCAACGGCTTCTGCCTGATCGAGTTCAGCGGGCGCGGCTACGACGAGATCGCGCTCTCGGCGCGAGAATAATTCCGCGTCAGCAAGGTCTCGGCTTCGCGTGTGATTCGATCCACGATCTCGCGCGCGGGAAGGATTTCGTGCACCAGGCCGGAAGCCTCGCCGGCAATCACCGGCGCGACGTCGAAGTCCTGCTTGCGGCGCGCCTCAGCCAGGCGTTCAGCTTCCGCGTCGGCGGCGCGCAGGAGCTCCATTTCGCGCCCGTACCAGAGATCGAGAAAGCTGTTGCGCAGGCAGCGTCCGGTAAACGGCGCCGGCCAGACGTTGCGGCGCGAAATGTCGAACACGATGCTGCGCAGCGAATCGTCGCCGCTCGCGGCGCGAATGCGTTCCTTGGCGGCGTCGGCGCCGGCGGCCTCTTGCGAGGCATAGAAGCGCGTGCCGAACATCGCTCCGGAGGCCCCAAGCATCAGTCCCGCCGCAAGGCCGCGTCCGTCGGCCAGGCCGCCGCACGCAACGACCGGGATACGGCTGCCGACCGCGTCGACGATTTCGGGGACGAGCGTAATGAGCCCGCGCGAGACGCCGTGGCCGCCCGCCTCCGCGCCCTGCGCGACCAGGATGTCGGCGCCGCTCGCGGCGGCTTCCTTCGCCACTGCCAGGGTCTGGACCTGGCAAATAAGGCGCGCGCCGGCGCGCTTGATCCGGTCGGCAAAGGGCGCCGGGTCGCCAAACGAGAGCATCACTGCGGCCGGCTTTCGCTCTAGCGCCAAGTCGAGGAGCTTGGGCTGCCGCGCCATGCTCCAGGTGATGAACCCCACGCCGAAGCGCGCCTTCGAGCGCTCGAGGAGGTCGAGCTCGCGACGCAGCCACTGCGCGTCGCCGTAGCCGCCGCCGAGCAGGCCGAGAGCGCCGGCCGCGCTGACCGCGGCGGTCAGGCGCGCATCGGACACGATATCCATCGGCGCGAGCAGGATGGGGTGCCGGATTGCCAGCGCGTCGGTGAGTGCAGTGCGGATGGACATGGGACACCTCGCCAGAAGACACGAACTTTAGCTTGACTCATGTTTCTTGAGAAATGAATAATTATGAACTAATGATTCTCCATTCCTGAACGATGGACCTCGTCGAGCTGCAGATCTTCAAGGCCGTCGCTGAGCAGGGCGGCATCACGCGCGCCGCCACGGCGCTGCACCGCGTGCAGTCGAATGTGACCACGCGCGTCAAGCAGCTCGAGGCGCGTCTCGGCGCGAAGCTCTTTCACCGCCAGGGGCGCAGGCTCGTGCTCTCCTCGGAGGGTAGGCTGTTGCTCGAGTACGCCGATCGGCTGCTGCGCCTGTCGACCGAGGCGCAGGCCGCGATCAAGAAACACGCTCCGCACGGCGTGTTCCGGCTGGGCGCGCTGGAGAGCACGGCCGCGACCCGTCTTCCGCCGGTGCTTGCCGCGTATCACCGCGCGCATCCGGGGGTGCGGCTGGAGCTCGTTACCGGCACGAGCGGCGCGCTCGTCGACAGGGTGCTGCGTGGGGAGATCGAGGCAGCGTTCGTGGCCGAGCCTTTTTCCGTTAAGCGCCTCGAGATGCAGCATGCCTTCACGGAGGAGCTCGTCCTCATCACGCCGCGGGGACACGGCCGCGTCAGCACTCCGAAGGAGCTCGAAAGCCGGGTGCTTCTCGCCTTTCCCACCGGCTGCTCCTATCGACGGCGGCTCGAGACGTGGCTCGGCCGCGCGAGCGTTGTCGCCGAGCGCGTCATGGAGTACGGCTCTTATCACGCCATCACCGCGTGTGTCGCGGCGGGCGGCGGTATCGCGGTCGTTCCCCGTTCCGTGCTGCGCGTCGTCGGCGCGGAAACTCAGCTCGCCGTGCATGCGCTGCCGCCGCAGGTATCCAAGGCGCGCACGATGCTCGTATGGCCGCGCGGCCATCAGTCGGGCGCGCTCGCCGCCTTGCGGGAAGGGCTCGGTTGAGGATCTATGGCGTTGACTTCACCTGCGCCCCGCGCAGAGCGAAGCCGATCACCGTGGCCTCAGGAACTCTGAACAAGAAAGTTCTTGGACTCGAAAGCGTAGA
>DASTPE010000025.1:0-28464 GCA_035762345.1 Burkholderiales bacterium | reverse complement strand
AATCATTCTTGTTAGAATCGGTGCGGGGTGTGCAATCTCATGACGGCTGGGCTCGATTCCGCGCGGACCCCCGCCGCAAGGGGGACATCCGGGACGCGGCAGCGGCGCCCGCTGGGCGCGCTCGGCTGGGCCGCGTTGGCGGTGGCCGCGCTCATCGTCGCGCCGATCCTCGCCGTGGTCGGCAACATCTTCGGCCCCGGCGAATCGACCTGGGCGCACCTCGCGTCCACGGTGCTCCCGGGCTACCTCGTCAACACGGGACTCCTGCTCGTCGGCGTCACCTGGGGCGTCGTATCGATCGGCGTCCTGTCCGCATGGCTCGTCACGGCTTACCGGTTCCGGGGGCAGCGGATCCTCGAATGGGCGCTGATCCTGCCGCTCGCGATGCCAGCCTACGTGATGGCCTATGCCTACACCGACTGGCTGCAGTTCACGGGCGAAGTGCAGACCGCGCTGCGCGGGTTCACCGGCTGGCGGGCACGCGAGTACTGGTTCCCCGAGGTGCGCTCGCTGCCCGGCGCGGCGGTGATGCTGTCGTTCGCGCTCTATCCCTACGTCTACCTCGTCGCCCGGACGGCGTTCCTCGATCTTTCGCGCAGTGCGATCGAGGCGGGCCGGCTCGCCGGCTACGGCGCACTCGGCGCATTTGCGCGCGTCGCCGTGCCGCTCGCGCGGCCGGCGATCGTCGCGGGAAGCGCGCTCGCGCTCATGGAAACGCTCGCCGATTTCGGCACGGTGTCGTATTTCGGCATCGAGGTGTTCACGACCGGGATCTTCAAGGCATGGCTTTCGATGGGCGACAGCAGCGCAGCGGCGCAACTATCGGCATGCCTGCTCGGTTTTGTGGTGCTGCTGCTGGCGCTCGAGCACGCGAACCGCGGGCGCGCCGCCTACCATGGCCCGGCTCTGCGCCGTGCCCGGCCGCACCAGCTGCGCGGCGGCGCCGCGGCAGCGGCGTTCGTCGCCTGCGCGGCGCCAGTGGCTTTCGGCTTCGCGCTTCCCGCGCTCCTGCTGGGGCGGCTGGCGTGGCAGGAATCGATTCCGGCGGCGCGGCTCGGCGCGCTCGCGGGAAACAGCTTCACCATCGCGGCCATCACCGCGTTCATTGCAGTCGCGGCTGCGCTCATCATGGCCTACTCCGCGCGCTCGACCCGCAGTCCGCTGGTGGCGATGGCGAACCGGCTCGCCGGGCTCGGCTACGCCGTGCCGGGAGCGGTGATCGCGGTCGGAGTTCTCGTCCCGCTCGGCCGGCTGGACAACGCGCTCGCCGGCTGGCTCGAGAGCAGCTTCGGGATGAAGCCCGGGCTGCTCCTGACGGGTACGATTGCCGCGCTCGTCTACGCGTATCTCGTGCGCCTGCTCGCGGTGTCGCTCCAGACCACGAACGCGGGGCTCGCGAAAATCACCCCCAGCATGGAAGACGCCGCGCGCTCGCTGGGCGCCACCCCGGCGGCCGCGCTCGCACGCGTGCACGTGCCGCTGCTCGCGCCGAGCCTCGCCACCGCGGCGCTGCTCGTTTTCGTCGACGTGCTGAAGGAGCTTCCCGCGACGTTCGCGCTGCGGCCGTTCAATTTCGATACGCTGGCGGTGGAGGCCTACAACCTCGCGAAGGACGAGCGCCTGGCCGAGGCCGCGGCGCCGTCGCTCGCGATCGTGGCCGCGGGATTGCTGCCCGTGATCTACGTTTCGAAGCGCTACTTCCAGGCGACGCGGTCGTAGATCTTCTGCGAAATCGGCTGGTTTTTTCCGAGCACCGCCACGTTGAGGCGGTCGGCCTTGAAGTCGCCGAGCGCGTTAAGGACCGGGTTGTCGACCCTCACGTCGCGCACCGCGGGCCACTCGTTATTGCCGTCGGCGAGGTAGCGCTGCGCTTCGTCGCTCGCCAGGTACTCGAGGAACTTCACCGCAGCGTCGCGGTGCGGCGCGTTCTTCAGCACGCCCGCGCCGGAAATGTTGACGTGCGTGCCCCAGCTCGCCTGGTTGGGAAAGACGATGCCAAGTTGGTCCGCGACCTGCTTCTCGTCGGGCTTGGACGAACGCGCAAGGCGCGCGTAGTAATACTGGTTGGAGACCGTGACGTCGCACAGGCCGGCCGCGACGGCTTTCAGCTGATCGGTATCGCCGCCTTTCGGCTCCTGCGCGAGATTCGCGTGCACGCCCTTGGCCCACGCTTCGGCGCGCGCTTCGCCGAGGTGGTCGATGAGTGCGCCGATCAGCGAAAGGTTGTAGACGTTGGTCGAGGAGCGCATGCAGACGCGCCCCTTCCACTTCGGGTCGGCGAGCCCCTCGTAGGTGGTGATCTCGCCCGGCTTCACGCGCGCCTTGTGGTAGGCGATGACGCGCGCCCGCGTGGAAAAGCCGAACCAGTGCCCGTCCGGATGCCGCAGGCTCTCGGGAATGCGCTTCTCGAGCGTCGCCGACTTCACCGGCTGGAACATCCCGGCCTGATCGGCGCGCCACAGGCGGCCAGCGTCCACGGTGATCATCACGTCGGCCGGGCTGCGCGCGCCTTCATTGCGGATGCGCTCGATGATCGCGTCCTCGCCCGCCTCGATGCGATTGACCTTGATGCCGGTGGCCTTGGTGAATCCCGAATAGAGGGCTTCGTCGGTCTGATAATGGCGGCCGGAGTAGACGTTAACTACCTTTTCCTGGGTTGCTGCAACGCCAGCGACCAGCAAACCGAGCACGGCGACGGCGATTTTTTTCAACGTGGAAACAGTCATATGGCACCTGGGTGAGAATGGGAGCTAAATGATATCTACTCTCATCTTGTCAGTCAATGAGAATTAATATCATTTGTGACATCAGTGCGGGTTGGTACACGATCCGCCCCATGGCGCGTTGAGGATGTGGAAATGAATCGCTTCATTCTCCTGCGGTCGGTCGTCGTGGTGGCTCTTGTGACCGCCGCCAACGCGCTATGGGCACAGCACGCCCTTGAGATCCTTCCGCTTCGTCATCGTACGGTCGAGCAGGTGCTGCCCGTTTTGCAGCCGCTCGTCGAGCCCGGCGGAACGCTAAGCGGAAGCCGTGGACAGCTCCTCCTGCGCGCGAGTCCGGCGAACGTCGCCGAGATCAAGCGCGCCCTTGACGCGATCGACCGGCCGGCCCGACGCCTGCAGATCTCGGTTCGGTTCGACGACGCGGACGATCGGGAACGGCGGGAGCTCGGCGGAAGCGCCACCGTCGGCAGCGCCGGGGCGCGCGTAACGGTGACAGCCGAGGAAGCGCGGCGCGCGTCCACGGAGCGCGTCGACCAGCGCGTGCAGGTGCTCGAAGGCGGGCGCGCGTTCATCTTCTCCGGCCAGTCGCGGCCGCTGCGCGTTCCCGGGAGCACCGAGATCCAGGACATCGAGTCCGGATTCGAGGTCACGCCGCGTCTTTCCGGCGACCGCGTCGTGCTCGAGGTCGCCGCGCAGCGAGAGACGCCGGGCGCGCCTCCCGGACAGGTGCAAGGGACCCGCGTCGCCACTACGGTCACCACCCGGCTCGGGGAATGGGTCGAGGTCGGCGGGACCGGCTCGCAGCAAGCGCGCGACGACCGCGGTATCGGCGCCGCTCGATCCGTGCGCGCGGCGCAGTCGCGCCGCGTGTGGGTCAAGGTCGAGGAGCTGCACTGAACCGCGCGCTCGAGCACGCGTTCGCCGCCAATGGTGCGCTCGCCGCTGCGGTGACGGAATTTAAGGCGCGGCCGCAGCAGGTGGAGATGGCGCGGGCGATCCACGATGCAATCAAGCGAACCGGCGTGCTGGTCGCCGAGGCGGGCACCGGGACCGGCAAGACGTTCGCCTATCTCGTACCGGCGCTTCTCGCCGGCGGCAAGGTCATCATCTCCACCGGCACCAAGACGCTCCAGGACCAGCTCTTCGATCGCGACCTGCCCGCGGTGCGTGGCGCGCTCGCGACCGGCGCGAGCGCGGCGCTGCTCAAGGGGCGGGCAAATTACGTTTGCCTCTACCGCCTGCGCCGTGCAAGCGACCAAGCACAACTCATTTCCAAAGAAGAGATCTTGCAACTGAAGCAGATCGAGCGCTTCGCCGCCGTGTCGACGACCGGCGACCGTGCGGATCTCGCCGACGTGCCGGAAGACGCGCCGGTATGGATGCACGCCACGTCCACTCGCGACAATTGCCTCGGGCAGGGATGCCCCGATTATGGCGACTGCTTCGTAATGCGCGCGCGGCGCAACGCCCTTGCCGCGGACGTGGTGGTGATCAACCACCATCTTTTCTTCGCCGACGTGGTGCTGCGCGACGAGGGCGTCTCTGAGCTCTTGCCCGCGTGCAATACCGTCGTCTTCGACGAGGCGCACCAGCTGCCCGAGACCGCGCGCCTCTTTTTCGGCGAGACGGTCTCGAGCGCGCAACTCGTGGAGCTCGCGCGCGACGCCCGCGCCGAGCTGCGTGCCGCGGGGGGCGCCTCGCCCGAGGCCGAACGACTCGCCGCCCGCCTGGACAAGGCGGCGCGCGATCTGCGCCTCGTGTTCGGCGACACGGCGCCCCGTCTTGCGTGGCAGCAGGCATGGCGGCTCCCCGGGTTTGCCGACGCGGTCGAGATTCTCGCGCACAGCTTGAACTCGCTGCGCCAGCCGCTCGAAGCGCAAGCCGAGCGCTCCGAAGGCATTGCCGCCTGCGCGCGCCGCGCCGGAGCGGCGCTTGCCATCCTCGCGCGCATGCGCGAGAGCGAGCTGGCGGACGAGGTGCGTTGGGTGGAGGTGTTCGCGCACGCCGTGCGCCTGCACGCCACGCCGCTCTCCTCGGCCGAGCTCTTCAGCCGCCAGATGGATGACCACCCGCGCGCGTGGATCTTCACCTCGGCGACGCTCGCGGTGGGCGAGGAGTTCGGCCATTTCACCCGCGAGCTGGGCCTCGAGCAGGCGGCGGTGCGGCGCTGGGCGAGCCCCTTCGACTTTGCGCGCCAGGCGCTGCTCTACCTGCCGCGCGGCCTGCCCGCCGATCCGAACGATCCCGGCTACACCGACGCCGTGCTCGACGCCGCCACGCCGGTGCTCGAGGCGAGCGGCGGGCGCGCGTTTCTGCTCTTCACCACGCTGCGCGCGCTGCGCCGTGCGCACGAGCGGCTGCGCGGCATGCTGCCTTATCCGCTGCTCGTTCAGGGTACCGGCTCGCGCAGCGAGCTGCTGGCGCGGTTTCGCTCGCTCGGCAACGCGGTGCTGCTTGGCGCGCAGTCGTTCTGGGAAGGCGTCGACGTGCGCGGGGAAGCGCTCTCGGTCGTGGTGATCGACAAGCTGCCGTTCGCCCCGCCTGACGACCCGGTGCTCGCCGCGCGCATCGAGGCGATCCGCGGGCGCGGCGGCAATCCCTTCACCGAGCTGCAGCTGCCACAGGCGGTGCTCAGCCTAAAGCAGGGCGCGGGCCGGCTGATCCGCGACGAAACCGACCGCGGGGTGCTGATGCTGTGCGATCCGCGGCTCGCCGCGAAGACCTATGGGCGGCAAGTCCTGAAGAGCCTGCCGCCGATGAAGCTCACACGCGAGCTGGCCGAGGTGCGGAGCTTCCTTGGAGCTCGTCCTCGATGTGGGCACGGATGATGTCCTCGAAGCTCCCATCGGCGCGGAAGCCGAGCGCGGCGGCGCGCCTCGCGTCGAAGTTGCGCGGCCAGCCTTCGACGATGCGCTGAATCGCGGGATCGGGCTCACGGCGGATCAGCTTCGCCGCCTTGTCGCCGGCGACTTTGCGCAGCGCGGCGATCTGCTCGGCGACCGTGGCGCCGATTCCCGGCATGCTGAGATTGCGGCGCGCGCCGAGCTGCGCGGTATCGATGGTCGAGGCATGAAGCAGAAAGCCGATGGCGGCGCGAGGGGAGGCGAACCAGTGCCGCACCGAATCAGGCACCGGCAGCACCGCCTCCTCGCCGACGAGCGGCTCGCGGATGATGCCCGAGAAGAACCCGGAAGCCGCCTTGTTCGGCTTCCCCGGCCGCACGCAGATCGTGGGCAGGCGGATCCCGATACCGTCGAAAAAGCCGCGCCGGCTGTAGTCCGAAAGCAGGAGCTCGCAGATCGCCTTCTGCGTGCCGTAGCTCGTGAGCGGAGCGCTCAGGAAATCGTCGCCGATCGCCTCGGGGAAAGGTGCGCCGAACACGGCAATGGAGGACGTGAATACCAACCGCGGCTTGTACCCGCCGCCAGTGTTGCGGATTGCTTCGAATAAGCGTCGAGTTCCGTCCAGGTTGACGCGATAGCCTTTGTCGAAGTCCGCCTCGGCCTCGCCGGAAACCACCGCGGCGAGATGAAAGATGAGCTGAGGGCGCGACGCGACCAGCCTCTCGGCTTCGCCCGCCGCCGAAAGATCGGACACCACGCTCGCGCCGTCGAACGGCACGACGTCGTGCAGGATCAGCTCTTCGCCGGCGAGCCGCCGCGCGAGCTTGCGGCCGATCATTCCGGCCGCCCCGATCACCAGGATCTTGCTCACCAGTCCGGGTCCCACAGCCGCCACCACGGCACGTCCTTACGCAGGCCGCCGGGCTTCAGGTAACGGCTGTCTGGAAAGTTCGCGCGCATCACGCGGTCGGCGGCGTCGCGCAAGTCGCTCATGCCAAGCCGGTCGTAGGCGAAAACGAGCACGAATACCGCCTCCTCGATGGCCGGCGCCTGCGCGTAGTGCTGGATGGCGTACTGCGCCCGGTTGGCGGCGGCGAGGTACGCGCCACGCTTCATGTAGTAGCGCGCGACGTGGACTTCGTGCGAGGCGAGTGCGTTGACGAGGTAGCGCATGCGCAGCGTCGCGTCCGGTGCGTATCTCGACTGCGGAAAGCGCGTCACCAGCTCTTTGAACGCGGCGAACGATTCGCGCGTCGACTTCGGGTCGCGGTCGGTCATGTCCGGCGTGGTGACGTGCGACATGAACCCGTACTGGTCGTTGAAGTTGATCAGGCCCTTCAGGTACCAGGCATAGTCGACATGCTCGTGGTTGGGATACATCTTGATGAAGCGCTCGACCGCCGCGATGGCGAGCGCGCGCTCGGTGTCCTTCCAGTGCGAGTAGGCGATCTCGAGCTGCGCCTGCTGGGCGTAGCGTCCGTACGGATAGCGCGCCTCGAGCTTTTCGAGATACCGGATCGCGCGCGGCCAGTCCTTGGACGCCATGGCGTCCTTCGCCTCGCCGTACAGGCGCTGTGCCGACCAGCCTACGGTCTCGTCCTGCGGGTCGCTGGCGCAGCCGGCGAAAAGCGAGGCGAGCGCGAACGCAGCCAATAGAATTACGAGGCGCATGCGGGAAAAAAATTATAGCGAAGACCGGCACGCGGCCTTCGGCGTGCCGACGTCCGAGAGCGTGCCGCCCGGGCTCGGCGGGCTGCGGCTCGACCAGGCGCTCGCCCGGCTTTTTCCGCAGTATTCGCGCAACCGCCTGCAGGCCTGGCTCAAGTCGGGGCACATCACCGTGGACGGCAGGCGCCTTGCGCCGAGCCACGCGGTCGCCGGCGGCGAGCGCATCGCGCTGCGCGCGCCGCGCGCGCCCGACGCGGTGCCGCAGGCGCAGCGCATGCCGCTCAAGGTGGTGTTCGAGGACGATGCGCTCATCGTGATCGACAAGCCGGCAGGCCTCGTGGTGCATCCCGGCGCCGGCCAGCCCGATCGCACGCTGCTGAATGCGCTGCTCGCGCACGCGCCCGCGCTCGCGGCGGTGCCGCGCGCCGGCATCGTTCACCGGCTCGATAAGGACACGAGCGGCTTGCTGGTGGTGGCCAAGACCATCCCGGCCCAGGTCGAGCTCGTGAAGCAGCTCGCCGCGCACACCGTGCGGCGCATCTACCTTGCGCTCGTGCAGGGCGATCCGCCGGCAAGCGGCGTGATCGAAGCGCCGGTCGGCCGCGACGCGCGCGCTCGCACCCGCATGACAGTCACGCACCGCGGCAAGCCGGCGCGCACCGCATACCGCGTGCTCGAGCGCTACGGGCGCGCGGCGCTGGTCGAATGCCGGCTCGAGACCGGGCGCACCCACCAGATCCGCGTGCATTTCAAGCACCTGCGCCATCCGCTCGTGGGCGACGCGACCTATCGTCTTGGCGCGCGCCACGGGGTCGCCTTTCCGCGGCCGGCGCTGCACGCAGCCGAGCTCACGCTGGTTCATCCGACCACGCGCCAAGTCAGGTCTTGGAAATCCCCCTTGCCGCGCGACATGAAACGTCTCCTCCAGACGCTGCGCGATGATCGCGCCTGACTGGAAAGCGCCCGCGCCGGTGCGTGCATTCGTAACCACGCGCGACTTCGGCGACCTGAAGGACGCGGGGGTGCGGAAGGAGCTGCGGCCGCTGCTTCCCGCCGACCCGGCGTGGCTCAGGCAGGTGCACGGCACCCGCGTGATCGATCTCGACGCAGATGCGGCGCGGGAGGGCGACGCCGCCTTCACGCGACGAAGACACAATGTGTGTGTGGTGCAGATGGCCGATTGCATGCCGGTGCTTTTCGCGGATGCAGCGGGCACGGCGGTGGCTGCCGCGCACGCCGGGTGGCGCGGGTTGGCGGGCGGGGTGCTCGAGGCGACGCTCGCCGCATTGCGGATTCCGGGAGATAGGGTTCTCGCTTGGCTGGGACCGGCAATCGGGCCGCGCGCCTACGAAGTGGGCGAGGACGTCCTTGCGGCGTTTCCCGGCCACGAGGCGGCGTTCTCGCCCACCCGCCCGGGGCACTGGCTGCTCGACTTGTATGCAGTTGCGCGCCGGCGGCTGGGCCAGGCCGGCGTCACGAGGATCTACGGCGGCGGATTCTGCACGTACTCCGAGCCGCAGCGGTTTTTTTCCCACCGCCGCGATCGTACCAGCGCGCGCATGGGGGCGTTCATATGGTTGGCGTAAGGGCTCGCTGAAAGGCAGGCTGGCGTAGAATCCGATCCCCCAATGACGCTCGGCTGGATTCTCGCCGCGAGCTTCGCGGGCGGCACGCTCAGCGCCGGCCTCGCCGCCGCGTCGCTTGCGCTGCGCGCAACCTGGGTGCCGATGCTCGTATCGTTCGCCATCGGCGCGCTGCTCGGCGCGGCGTTCCTCGAAATTCTTCCGCATGCGTTCGAGTCGGGCGGTGCGCACGAGGTGGCGATCGCGGTGCTCGGCGGCATCTTCGGCTTCTTCGTGCTCGAGAAGCTCCTGCTGTGGCGGCATTGCCATACCGAGCACTGCGAGGTTCATGACCAGCATGCGAGCGCGAACGATCACGGACGCAGCGGCGCGCTGATCCTGGTCGGCGACACGGTGCACAACTTCGTGGACGGCCTGCTGATCGCCGCCGCTTTCCTGCAGAGCACCGAGCTCGGCATCGTGACTGCGGTGGCCATCATCGCGCACGAGATCCCGCAGGAGGTCGGCGACTTCCTCATCCTGCTGCACTCCGGATACTCGCGCGCGCGCGCTCTGGTGATGAACCTGCTTTCGTCGACGGCGACGATTGTCGGTGGGGTAATCGGCTACTTCAGCCTGCAGTTCCTGGAAGCGTTCCAACCGACACTGCTCGGCATCGTTGCCGCCAGCATGATTTACGTCGCGGTCGCCGACCTGATTCCCGGCTTGCATCGTCGGCCGGAGCTTCGGGACACCGCGTCGCAGGCCTTGCTCATCGCGCTCGGGATCGGTGCGATCGCGGTGGTGGGCTTGGCGCTACCGCACTAGTTAAAAAGGTCTATTCTTTCAGCACCTTAAGAATCGATTGACGGGGCGGGTTGTGCGTCGCAAAATCGCCCCGCGATGCAACCCGGCTCCCCAGACGCCCTGCTTGCGGCGATCTCGCAGTCGAGCAACGAGGTAACGCAGGGTTGGATGCGAGTCTTGGCAAGCGCGCCGGCGGGTGCCGGGGCGCTGCCTTTGCCTGACCCCGTGCTGCAGCGCACGTACCTCGACCAGCAGGCAAAGCTCTGGGCGGCGCTCGCTTCCGGCAAGCGCGAAACCATCGTCGAACCCCAGCCGGGCGACCGGCGCTTCGCCGCGAAGGAGTGGCACGACAATCCTTATTACGACTACCTGAAGCAGTCGTATCTGCTTGCCGCGCGCTATCTGGAGCAGCTCGTCGACGCCGCCCAGCTCGAGCCGCGGGCCAAGGAGCGCGCGCGCTTCGCCGCGCGCCAATGGATCGACGCGATGTGCCCGGCGAACTTCCCGGTCACCAATCCCGAGGCGCTGCGCGAGGCGCTCGACACGCGCGGCGAAAGCCTGACGCGCGGACTCGCCAACCTGCTTGCCGATGCCCGGAGGAAGCGCATCAGCCAGACCGACCACTCGGCGTTCGAGGTCGGCCGCAATCTTGCGGTTACGCCGGGTGAGGTCGTGTACGAGAACGAGCTCATCCAGCTCATACAGTACAAGGCAACTACGCGCGAGGTCGCGACTCGCCCGCTGGTGATCATTCCACCATGCATCAACAAGTACTACATCCTCGATCTTCAGCCCGAGAACTCGCTCGTTGCCCACGCGGTCGCCGAAGGCAGCACGGTCTTCATGATCTCCTGGCGCAACGTCGAGGCTGGGCAGGGTCATTTCAAGTGGGACGACTATTTGGAGCACGGCGTTTTTCGCGCGTTGCGGGTGGGCAAGGCGATCGCGAAGAGCGACCGGGTCAACGCTCTCGGGTTCTGCGTGGGCGGCACGTTGCTCGGCGCAGGGCTCGCCGTGCTGTCGGCGAGGAAGGAAGACCTGGTGGCAAGCGCCACGTTTCTCACCACGATGCTCGATTTCTCCGATACCGGGCAGATCGGCGTCTTCGTCGACGAGCCGAGCGTCGCCGCGCGCGAAGCCGCCATCGGCGCGGGCGGCGTCATGCCCGGGACGCAGCTCGATTTCGTGTTCTCGATCCTGCGCGCCAACGACCTGGTATGGCCGTACGTAGTGAATAACTATCTCCGGGGCGCGCGGCCGGCGGCCTTCGATATCCTTTACTGGAATTCCGACAGCACCAATCTGCCGGGGCCGATGTTCTGCTATTACGTGCGCAACACTTACCTCGAAAACAAGCTCCGCGCACCGGGCGCGCTCGTCAACTGCGGCGTGCCGGTGGACCTCGGTACCGTGACGATCCCCGCGTTCGTGTTTTCCACGCGCGAGGACCATATCGTGCCCTGGCGCTCCGCGTACCGCACGCTGGCTCATCTCGGCAGCGCGGACAAGACTTTCATCCTCGGGGCGAGCGGCCACATCGCCGGGGTGATCAATCCGCCGACGAAAAAACGGCGCAGTCACTGGGTGGGGACACCCTATCCGGACGATCCGGACGCCTGGTTTTCTTCTGCGAGGGAAGTCCCCGGCAGCTGGTGGCCGGCGTGGTCGGAATGGCTCGCCCGGCACGGCGGCGGCAAGCGCAAGGCGCCCGCGCAGCAAGGCAGCGCGAAGTACAAGCCGATCGAGCCCGCGCCCGGTCGTTATGTGAAGCACCGAATCCACTAAGGAGACCGCAGCAATGGAAGAGATCTACATCGTCGGCGCAGCGCGTACCCCGATCGGCAAGTTCGGCGGCAGCCTCGCCAAGACCCCGGCGTCGGACCTGGGCGCGCTCGTCATCCGCAAGGTGCTTGAACGCGCTGGCGTCGCGCCCGAGCAGGTGTCGGAAGTGATCATGGGCCAGGTGCTCACCGCGGGCGTCGGGCAGAACCCGGCGCGGCAGGCGGCGATCAAGGCAGGCCTCCCCGACATGATTCCCGCGATGACCATCAACAAGGTGTGCGGCTCCGGGCTGAAGGCGGCCATGCTCGGCGCCCAGTCGATCGCGCACGGCGACGCCGATATCGTGGTAGCGGGCGGCCAGGAGTCGATGAGCATGTCGCCGCACGCAATGATGGGCTCGCGCGACGGGTTCCGCATGGGCGACGCCAAGATGGTCGACACCATGATCGTCGACGGCCTGTGGGACGTCTACAACCAGTACCACATGGGCGTCACCGCCGAGAACGTGGCGAAGGAATACGCGGTGACGCGCGAAGACCAGGACGAGTTCGCGGTCGCGAGCCAGCAGAAGACCGAGGCGGCGCAGAAGGCCGGGAAGTTCAAGGACGAGATCATTCCGGTCGAGATCCCGTCGCGCAAAGGTCCGGTGATGTTCACCGACGACGAATATCCGCGGCACGGGGCCACGCTCGAAGCGATGAAGGGCCTCAAGCCCGCGTTCGACAAGAACGGCACCGTGACCGCGGGCAACGCCTCGGGTATCAACGACGGCGCCGCCGCAGTTGTTCTTGCATCGGCAAAGAAGACGAAGGAACTCGGTCTGAAGCCGATCGCGCGCATCAAGGCTTTCGCATCCGCGGGCGTCGATCCGAAGTACATGGGCATGGGTCCGGTGCCCGCATCCAAGCGCACTCTCGCGCGCGCGGGCTGGGAGCCGAAGGACATCGACCTGATGGAGATCAACGAAGCGTTCGCCGCGCAGGCGATCGCGGTCAACCGGCAGATGGGCTGGGACACCAAGAAAGTCAACGTCAACGGGGGCGCGATCGCGCTCGGTCACCCGATCGGCGCGTCGGGCTGTCGCATCCTGGTGACGCTGCTCCACGAGATGCAGAAGCGCGATGCCAGGCGCGGCCTGGCGTCGCTCTGCATTGGCGGGGGAATGGGAGTCGCACTAGCCGTTGAAAGATAAGAAAGGGGAAATGAAGTCCATGGGGAACCAAGCAGAAGTAGCGCAGCGGCCGGAGGTGTGGCGCGACGAGTCGACGCCGGCGGTAGCGCGCGTCGCGTTCGTCTCCGGCGGCATGGGAGGGATCGGCACCGCGATCTGCCGCCGGCTCGGGCGCACGGGCCACACGGTCGTCGCGGGCTGCCTGCCGGACTACGACAAGAAGGCCGAATGGCTCGCCCGCATGCGTGCCGAGGGGTTTCGCGTGCACGCGGCCGAGGGTGACGTCGCCCGCTTCGAGTCGTGCGCGGAGATGTTCTACAACGTCGCCTCCGTGGTCGGTCCGGTGGACATCCTGGTCAACAATGCCGGCATCACGCGCGACTCGGTGTTCAAGCGCATGACCGAGGCCGACTGGATGGCCGTGATCAACACCAACCTGAACAGCGTATTCAACGTCACGCGTCAGGTGATCGACGGCATGAGCGAGCGCGGCTGGGGCCGCATCATCAATATCTCGTCGGTCAACGCCATCAAGGGTCAGTTCGGCCAGACCAACTACTCGGCCGCCAAGGCCGGGATGGCGGGCTTCTCCAAAGCGCTCGCGCAAGAAGTGGTGCGCAAGGGCGTCACCGTGAACACGGTGTCGCCGGGCTACGTCGAGACGGACATGGTGATGGCCATCCGCCAGGAAATCCGCGACCAGATCGTCGCCTCCATCCCGATGGGGCGGCTCGCCAAGCCCGAGGAGATCGCCGCGGTGGTCACGTTCCTCGCCTCCGAGGAGGCGGGCTACATCACCGGCGCCAATATCTCGGTGAACGGCGGAATGCACATGATGTAGACTTTTTCCTCCGAGCGAGGAGGGGCCATGGCGAAGCAGCGCATTGCCGTAATAACCGGCGGGATGGGGGGGCTGGGCGAGACCATCTCCACCAAGATGGCGGGCTCGGGCTACCGTGTCGTCGTCACCTACTCGCCGTCGAACACGAAGTTCCGCGCCTGGCTCGAGGAGATGAAGGGACGCGGCTTCAACTTCTCCGCGTTCCCGGTCGACGTCGTCGACTACGACGACTGCGCGCGCGCTTGCGCGCGCATTCAGTCCGAGGTCGGTCCGATCGACATCCTGGTGAACAACGCCGGCATCACGCGCGACATGACCTTCAAGAAGATGAGCAAGGCGGACTGGGATGCGGTGATGCGCACCAACCTCGACTCGTGCTTCAACATGACGAAGCAGGTGATGGATGGGATGGTCGACCGCGGCTGGGGGCGGGTCATCAACGTGTCTTCGGTAAACGGCCAGAAAGGCGCTTTCGGCCAGACCAACTATTCGGCGGCGAAAGCCGGGATTCACGGCTTCACCAAGGCGCTCGCGCTCGAGGTCGCGCGCAAGGGCGTCACCGTGAACACGATCTCGCCGGGCTACATCGGTACCAAGATGGTGACCGCGATTCCGAAAGAGATCCTCGACTCCAAGATCCTGCCGCAGATCCCGATCGGGCGCCTTGGCAAGCCCGACGAGGTGGCGGGCCTTATCATTTACCTGTGCTCCGAAGAGGCGGCGTTCGTGACGGGTGCGAACATCTCCATCAACGGCGGCCAGCACATGTATTAAAGGAGTACCATGGGCACGATGGGCGCGACGGAAACCCAGCTGCGGCTGATCAAGAAATACCCCAACCGCAGGCTCTACGACACCAAGACCTCCAGCTACATCACGCTTGCCGACGTCAAGCAGATGGTGCTCAAGCAGGAGGAGTTTCAGGTGGTCGACGCGAAAAGCGGCGAGGATCTGACGCGCCAGATCCTGCTGCAAATCATCCTCGAGGAGGAGTCGGGCGGCGTGCCGATGTTCTCCTCCGAGCTCCTGTCGCAGCTCATCCGCTTTTACGGCAACGCCATGCAGGGGCTGATGGGCAGCTATCTCGAGCGCAATATCCGCGCCTTCCAGGACATCCAGAAGACCCTGCAGGAGCAGTCGAAAAAGATGTACGGCGACAACTCGCGCGCCTCGCAGGAGCTCTGGGCACAGTTCATGAACCTGCAGGGGCCGGCAATGCAGAGTCTGATGCAGGCCTACATGGAGCAGAGCCAGAAGATGTTCGCGCAGTTCCAGGACCAGATGCAGAGCCAGGCGCGCAACATGTTCTCCGGCCTTTCCTTCCCCGGTTTCTCCGCTGGCAGCCAGAACAAAACGAGCGACCCCGAGAAATCCTAAGGTTGGGTTTGTTTCTCTAGGCTGTCCGAAGGCGCTCGTCGATTCGGAGCGCATCCTCACGCAGCTGCGTGCTGAAGGTTATTCCGTTTCTCCGAGCTACCGGGATGCGGATCTCATAATCGTCAACACCTGCGGCTTCATCGACGCCGCGGTCGAGGAATCGCTCGGCGCGATCGGCGAGGCACTCAAGGAGAACGGCAAGGTTGTCGTGACCGGGTGCCTCGGCGTGAAGCAGGGACTAATAAGAGCTAATCATCCTTCCGTGTTGGCTATCACCGGGCCGCACGACCGGCCTGCGGTGATGCAGGCGGTGCACGAGCACCTGCCGAAGCCGCACGATCCCTACACGGATCTAATAGGGGTGAAGCTCACCCCGCCGCACTACGCGTACCTCAAGATCTCCGAAGGGTGTAACCACCGCTGCACTTTCTGCATCAGTCCCTCGATGCGCGGCGACCTCGTCTCGCGGCCGATCGGCGAGGTGATGCAGGAGGCCGAGAACCTTGTGAAAGCGGGTGTGAAGGAGCTGCTCGTGATCTCGCAAGACACGAGCGCGTACGGTGTCGACGTCAAGTACCGGACCGGGTTTATTAAGGGAAAGCCCATTCGCACACGGATGACCGAATTGTGCAGAGCGCTCGGCGAGCTCGGCGTGTGGGTAAGGCTGCACTACGTCTATCCATACCCGCATGTCGACGAAGTGATTCCCCTCATGGCGGAAGGGAAAATCGTTCCCTACCTCGATGTGCCATTCCAGCACGCGAGCCCGCGCATCCTGAGGCTCATGAAGCGGCCGGCGAGCGCCGAGAAGGTGCTTGAGCGCATCCGCGGCTGGCGTCAGGTTTGCCCGCACATCACCATACGCTCGACCTTCATCGTCGGCTTTCCCGGAGAAACCGAAGAAGATTTTTCCGAATTGCTGGCCTTCTTAGAAGAGGCCCAGCTTGATCGTGTCGGATGCTTCGCCTATTCGGCGGTGGAGGGAGCGGCTGCCAACGTCCTGCCGGACCCCGTGCCCGAGGCGCTGAAAGAGGAGCGCAGGGCCCGGTTCATGGGGGTACAGGAACGCATAAGCTTGACCAAGCTCAAATCCAGGGTGGGTAAACGGCTTACCGTGCTCGTCGACGAGCCCGGCCGGGGCCGGTCGGCGAGCGACGCTCCGGAAATCGACGGCGTAGTGCACTTTCGCGGCGGCAAAGCGGGAGAATTCAGGGACGTGTTGATCGAGCGCGCGGAAGCGCACGATCTTTTCGGGAGACTGCAATGACCAGATTGGAAAATGCGCGAGAAGTAATGGTGGTTTCGGGTGCGCGCACCGCAATCGGCGACTACGGCGGCGCGCTGAAGGAGATGCCGGCGACGAAGCTGGGTGCCACCGCAATCAAGGAAGCCGTGGCGCGGGCGAAGATCGAGCCCGCGCGGGTCGGTCATGTCGTGATGGGCAGCGTGATCCACGGCGAGGCGAAGGACATGTACCTTTCGCGCGTCGCCGCCGTCGAGGCTGGCATGCCGGTGGGGACGCCGTGCCTGACCGTCAACCGCCTGTGCGGCTCGGGCCTGCAGGCGATCGTCTCCGCCTCGCAGCACATCATGCTCGGCGACTGCGACGTCGCGGTCGCCGGCGGTGCGGAAAGCATGAGCCGCGCCGCGTATTTCCTGCCGACGGGCCGATGGGGACAGCGCATGGGCGACGCGGCCGTGGTCGACGCGATGACCGGCGCGCTGCACGACCCGTTCGGTCACGGCCACATGGGCGTGACCGCGGAGAACATCGCCGCGAAGTACGGCTTCACGCGCGCGCAACAAGATGAATTTGCTCTGGCTTCACACAAGAAAGCTGCCAAAGCGATCGAGGCGGGATACTTCAAGTCGCAGATCGTTCCGATCGAGCTCAAGACTCGCAAGGGCGTCGAGCAGTTCACCACCGACGAGCACGTGCGCAAGGACGCGAAGCCCGAAGACATGGCGAAGCTGAAGGCGGTGTTCAAGAAAGACGGCACGGTCACCGCGGGCAACGCCTCCGGCATCAACGACGCGGGCGCTGCAATTGTCTTGATGGAGGCAAGAGCAGCCAAAGCTTCAGGTGCAAAGCCAATGGCCCGACTGGTGGCCTATGCCCACGCGGGCGTCGATCCGCAAGTCATGGGGCTGGGCCCGATTCCGGCGGTAAAGCAGGTGTTCGAAAAGGCTGGCCTGAAGCCCGCGGACATCGACGTCATCGAATCGAACGAAGCATTCGCGGTGCAGGCGATGGCGGTGACGAAGGATCTCGGCCTCGATCCGGCGAAGGTCAACCCGAACGGCGGGGCGGTAGCTCTCGGTCACCCGATCGGCGCCACCGGCGCGATTCTCACGGTGAAGGCGCTCTACGAGCTCGAGCGCACGCAGAAGCGCTACGCGCTCGTCACCATGTGCATCGGCGGCGGCCAGGGAATCGCGGCGATCTTCGAGCGCGTTTGATTCAGAGAAAGCTCGGCCTCCCGTAAACTTGCGGCGCATGCGCCGCAAGCTCCGCCTCGGACTCGCGCTCGGCTCCGGCAGCGCGCGTGGCTGGGCGCACATTGGCGTGATCCGCGCCTTGGAAGAGCGCGGGATCAAGCCCGACATGGTGTGCGGCAGCTCGATCGGCGCGCTGGTCGGCGCGGCCTACGCCTCGGGCGATCTCGACCGCGTGGAGGAATGGGCCTGCCGCCTCACCTGGACCACCGTGGTGCGCCTGATGGACCTGACCTGGCGCGGCGGGCTGATTCGAGGCACGAGGCTTTTCGCGCTCTTCCGCACGCTGCTCGAGGATCGCGAGATCGACGACCTGCCACTGCCGTTCGGCGCGATCGCCACCGAGCTCGCCTCCGGCAGGGAGCTTTGGCTGCGCCACGGCAAGGTGCTCGATGCAGTGCGTGCTTCCTGCGCCATGCCGGGGCTGTTTACGCCGGTGGTGCGCGAGGGCGTGGTGCTGGTTGACGGTGGTCTCGTGAACCCCGTGCCGGTATCGATGTGCCGAGCTTTCGGCGCCGATCTGGTGGTCGCCGTCGACCTGAGCTGGGGCAAGCTGGGTCCTTACCGTCTCGGCAAGGAGACCGAGCTTGCGCCGCGCGAAGTGCCGGGGTGGCTCGACCGCATCCGTCCCGAGTGGATGAAGACCAAACCCAAGGGCGAGGAAACTCCGGACATCCCGTCGCTCTTCAACGTGTTCATGACTTCGCTCGATATCGTCGAGATGCGAGTGGCGCGGAGCCGCCTCGCCGGCGAGCCGGCCGACGTGCTCATCACGCCGCTGCTGCCGGACTTCGCCACCATGGACTACCACCGCGCGCGCGAGGCCATTGCCGAGGGCCGCGCCGCGGTGGATCGCATGGGACCGCTTCTGGAACAAGTGCTCGGCTAGATCGCCTGCAGCTTGTCGTCGACGATGCGCACGCGATCGCCCGCGCGCCACGCCGGCTCCACCGCGCTCGGCAGCGTGCGCAACGAGCCGTCATCCAGGCGCAGTGCGATCTCCCAGCGCTTGTCGGCGCGAACCTGCTTCTCGATCTGGTGGCCGGCGAACGCACCGCCGGCCGCACCGAGAACAGTGGCGAGCCCTCTGCCTTTCCCGAGCTTGTTGCCGAGCACGCCGCCGACCACGCCGCCGGCGATTGCGCCCATGCCTTTGGCATCGCCAGGCTCCTTCACCTCGCGCACCGATTCCACGGTGGCGAGCTGACCTACCGGTACCTGCGGCTTGGGCGTTTCCGCTACGGGAAAGACTTCTGCGACAGGCTGCGGCGCCGGCACAGTCGTCCGCGAGACCGGTTTAGACTTCGCCGGCGACACTGGTTTCACCATTTCTGGTTTCACCATTTCTTCCGTGACTTCCAGGGCACTGTTTTGGCCTTTTGTGACGGGAATCATCCCGGTCATGGCGGCGACGCCGACGCCAGAAAGTACGATGAGTGAGAGTGCCGCTGCGGCGAGCAGCGGATGCAGGCGGGTCGTTGTGGTTTGCATTGCGTTGTTCTCCTTTCGTGCTGCGAACAACGCGCAGGCTACGCGGGATGCCGACCGGCAGCCGTGACCATTTGTTACCGCTTGTTTCAGCCCGCGGGACTCAGCCTTGCGGCCGCATGTGCGGGAAAAGGATTACGTCGCGGATGCTTGGGCTGTCGGTCAGCAACATCACCAGGCGGTCGATGCCAAGTCCGCCGCCGGCGCAGGGCGCCATGCCGTACTCGAGCGCGCGCACGTAGTCGGCGTCGTAGTACATCGCCTCCTGGTCTCCCGCTTCCCGCTTGCGCGCCTGCTCGAGGAAGCGCGCCGCCTGGTCTTCAGGATCGTTCAGCTCGGAGAATCCGTTCGCGATCTCCTTCGCGTCGATGAAGAGCTCGAAGCGGTCCGCGACCTCCGGGTCGCCGTCGCGCCGGCGCGCGAGCGGCGACACTTCGGCGGGAAAGTCGGTGACGAAGGTCGGCTCGATCAGGTGCTTCTCCGCAATCGTCTCGAACAACATGAGCTGCAGCGCTCCCCAGCCCTGGTCTTTCGAATATTCCACACCGAGGGCCGATAGGCGCGCCGATAGTAGTTTTCTATCTCTCAGATCGCCTTCCACGTCGTGCTGGCGAACCGCGTCTGGAATCGAGAGGCGTGCGAACGGTTTGCCGAAGTCCAGGCGCCTGCCCTGGTAGGTCACGACGGCGTTACCGGCCGCCGCGCGCACCAGCCGTTCGGTGTGGTCCATCATGTAGCGCCAGTCCTCGTAGGCGCAGTACCACTCGAGCATGCTGAATTCCGGGTTGTGCTTGGTCGAAATTCCCTCGTTCCTGAAGTTGCGGTTGATCTCGAACACTCGCTCCATGCCGCCGACGACGAGGCGCTTGAGGTAGAGCTCGGGCGCGATACGAAGGTAAAGATCCATATCGAGCGCGTTATGGTGGGTCTTGAACGGCCGCGCCGCCGCGCCGCCGGGAATGGGCTGCATCATCGGCGTCTCGACCTCGACATAGCCGTCGGCAAGAAGCGTCTCGCGCAGGGACTGAATGACTCTTGTTCTCTTAATGAAGATTTCCCTTACCTGCGGGTTGACGATCAGGTCGACATAGCGGCTCCGGTAGCGCAGCTCCTGGTCGGCAAGGCCGTGGAACTTCTCGGGTAGCGGCCGCAGCGCCTTCACGAGCAGCCGGATGCTCCTTACCTGGATCGTCAGCTCACCCTTCATCGTCTTGAAGAGGTGGCCCTCTACGCCGAGGATGTCGCCGAGATCCCAGTGCTTGAAGTCCTCGTAGTTTTTCACTTCATTCACTACATAGATCTGGATCCGGCCGCTGCCGTCCTGCAACGTTGCGAAGCTGGCCTTGCCCATCACGCGCTTGAGCATCATGCGGCCCGCAACCCTCGCCTCGACGCGCGTTTTCTCGAGCTCTTCCTTGGTCTTCTCGCCGTAGCGTTGCGCGAGCTCGCCGGCGAGGTGAGCGCGCCGGAAGTCGTTGGGAAACGGCTGCCCGCTGCCGCGCAGCGCCTTCAGCTTTTCGCGCCGCTCGTCGACAAGCTTGTTGTCTTCTTCTTCCATTCCCTTATACCCCTTGCTTCAGGCTTGCGGTGATGAAGTCGTCGAGCTCGCCGTCGAGCACCGCCTGGGTCGCGCCTTTCTCCACGCCGGTGCGCAGGTCCTTGATGCGCGACTGGTCGAGCACGTACGAGCGGATCTGGTGCCCCCAGCCGATGTCGGTCTTCGCCTCTTCGAGCTTCTGCTTCTCGGCCTGGCGCTTGCGCGTCTCCAGCTCGTAGAGCTTCGCCTTCAGCATCGCCATCGCCTCGGCGCGATTGCGGTGCTGCGAGCGGTCGTTCTGGCACTGCACCACGATGTTTGTCGGCAGGTGCGTGATGCGCACCGCGCTGTCGGTGCGGTTCACGTGCTGGCCGCCCGCCCCGGAAGCGCGGTAAGTGTCTATGCGCAGATCCGCCGGATTGACCTCGACCTCGATCGACTCGTCGACCTCGGGGTAGACGAAGACGCTGGCGAACGAGGTGTGCCGCCGGGCATTGGCGTCGAACGGGCTCTTGCGCACCAGGCGATGGATCCCCGTTTCAGTGCGCAGCGTGCCGTACGCATGATCGCCGCTTACCTTGAGCGTCGCGCTCTTGATGCCGGCAACTTCGCCGGAGGTGTGCTCCAGCACCTGTGCGCTGAACCCTCGCCGGTCGCAGAACTTGAGGTACATGCGCTCCAGCATCGCCGCCCAGTCCTGCGCCTCGGTGCCGCCCGAGCCGGCCTGGATATCGATGAAGCAGTTGTTCGGGTCGAGCGGGTTGGAGAACATGCGCCGGAACTCCATGGCCGCAATGTCTTTCTCGATCCGGGCCGTTTCGGTGCCTATCTCTTCAAGGGTGGCATCGTCGTTGTCGGCGCGCGCAAGACCGAAGAGCTCGGCGGCATCGGCAAGCCCGGTCCCCACACGGGTGAGGGTGCCGACTACGGTTTCGAGAGCCTTTTTCTCTTTACCTAGCTCTTGCGCCCGCTGCGGGTTATCCCAAAGCTTGGGATTTTCGAATTCGCTCGCTAGCGCTGATAAGCGCTTCTGCTTCTCTTCGAAGTCAAAGATACCTCCGCAGCTCTGCCGACCGCGCCTGCAGGTCGGCGAGCCGGGAGGCGATCTGGTTGATGCGTTCGGCTTCCATTAGGGCGCCTCGCTCCGATCCTTCCAATAGAGGACTTCTTCCCGGAAGCGCAGTTCCGCCTCGCCGCGCTCGAGCGGCACCACCAGGTTGCGGCTGGGAATGGAGAGGAACGCCTTCTGCAGGCCCCCGAGCGGCGTGGACAGGTAGAAGTACACCCGGTCGTCGGGCCGCTGCACCATGAACAGGATGAAGTCGCCCTCGCCGTCGGCCGAGATCTGCGCGATGCGCAGCACGTCGTCGCTTCTGAAGCCGCGCTGCCGGGCGGCGAGCAACGCCTCGCCCTGCGGCCGCGCGATCCCCATGGCGTCGGCGACATCCGCTCCGATATAGCCGTCGCGCCCGTAGTGCCGCAGCCAGGTGGCGATGCCGTACAGGCTGTCGAACGCGAACAGGGGTTCGCTCGGCGGCAGGACGCGCTGCGGCGCCGCAGCTCCTGGCGCCGACGTGACAAGGCACAGCACTAGCAACAGCCCCCGAACCATTTCGTTGCTTCCCTTGCGAGTAGTCTACACGCGCTTCGCGGCGTATTCCTCGGCGATCTTGTCGTCGAAAAAGGAAGTCGGATTCGGCGCCGCCATGAAGCGCCGGTAGACCTCGGGATAGACGCCGCCGTACTGGAATACCTGGCCGTTCGACATCTCGACTTCCAGCGTGCGCGTGGCCTCGTCGTAACCCACCGAGCGGATCTTGGAAGAGTTGACTCGCTTGCGCTGCATATCAGGCCCGGCTGACCGCGATCTTTTCGCCGGAACGGATCTTCGCCAGCCCTGCCGGATTTTCCAGACGTCCCACCACGTTGCAGCGGGCGGCGAGCTTGGGACGCTCGTCGGTGGAGATCGGCGTACGGCCATAAGGCAGGGCGAGCGCATCGCCTTCGGTCCAGAAGCACACCGTTCCCGGCTCGACGATCTGCCGGGCGTCGGCTTCCAGCTTCGCGCTGACGGGGGTCGTGAAGTAGACCTCCTCGCCCCAGGTCTGCGCGCGCGATTCGAACGGCACCGCTTCGAGCAGCGCCTTCGCGGTCGGGGTTTCTCTCAGGACGATCTCGAAGCTCGCGCCGCCGGCGCTGATGCGAAGCTTCATCCGCCGAGGCTCGCGCTCCAGGGCAATTTGGTGCCGCCCTTGTCGACGATTCCCTCGATCTGGTTGCCTTTGACCTGGCCGCTGAAGTCGCCCTGGCGGCCGGCGAGCCTGAAGCTCAGGCGGTCGCCGCGCAGCTTGACGTCTTCCAGCGCGACGTCCTTGCCGTCCAGGCGCACACTGCCCGACACGCGTGTGAGCTGCTGCTTGAGCGAGAGCGTCGCCGGCTGGCGGCTCACCGCGGGCGGCATCTGCGCGCTCCATTTTCCGGCGACCTTTGCCGGCACCACGTAGAGGTAGATCAGCGTCGTGGTGACGCCGCTGATCTGAACCTTGTCCTCGAGATCCATCTGGACGTACTTTTCGGGGATCCAGCCGGTGAGCGGGTAGTCGTGGGACACGATGCGCGTGCCGGGACGCAGCTCGTTCAGAAACTTGTCTTTCAGCAGGTTCACGGTGTCCGGCAGCAGGTACATCGTGATGACGGTGGCCTGGGACATGTCGGTCTTGAAAAGATCCTGCTTCAGGAACTTGACGCGGTCGGCGACGCCTTCCTTCTGTGCGGTCTCGTTCGACAGACGCACCAAGTCTTCCTTGATCTCCACGCCGAAGCCGCGCGCTCCGAATACCTTGGCTGCGGTCAGCACGATCCGGCCATCGCCCGAGCCGAGATCGATGAGGAAATCGTTCGGCCCGACATCGGCGTAGCGCAGCATGTCCGACACCACGCTTTGCGGCGAGGGCACATAGGGCCCGGCATCCTTGATGGGCTGCAGGTCCGCCGCAAGTGCAAGTCCGGAAAACGCGAGCGCCGTTCCCGCCAGGAAATTCTTGATCATTCGTAGTGCTCCACGTTGAGCTGCATGTTCTTCAGGCCATTGAACTCGTTGACGCTCAGCCGGTAGGCCGCCCTGACCTGAGGGGGGAGCGGATCGAGAGCGCCGTAGCGCATCGCCTCGATGCGGCGGCCGCCTTTCACCAGCCAGAGCTTCAAATGCCGCTCGCCGACGACGCGCTGGTTTTCCACGATGAATGTATCGCAGAAGAGAGGCTGCGGAAAGCCCTGGCCCCAGATGCCCGCCTCGAGCAGACGCGCCACCTCGAGCGAAAAGTGCATGGCGTCGAGCGCGCCGTCGGTTTCAACCACGCGCAGCCGCGCTTGCGCCGGGAGCAGCTCGTCGACCGTGCGGGAGAACTCGCCCGCGAAGCGCTCATAATCCTGCGCCGCGATGCTGAGCCCCGCGGCCTGGGCGTGGCCGCCGAAGCGGCGGATAAGCCCGGGCGCTCGCTTCGACACTGCGTCGAGCGCATCGCGCAGATGCAGCCCGGGGATCGAGCGTCCGGAGCCGCGCAGCACGATCTCGCTCGCTTCCTCTGCCCTCGCGAAGCAGATCACCGGTCGGTGCAGCCGATCCTTCAGGCGCGAAGCGACGATTCCGACCACGCCCTGGTGCCAATCCGGATGGAAGAAAGTGCAGCCCTCCGAGGAAGAAACCCGCTCGATCGCCAGCAATGCCTGTTGCAGCATCGATGCTTCAATGCCGCGTCGCTCGCGGTTCAGGCGCTCGAGCTCCTGCGCGCAGTTCGCCGCGCGCGCTTCGTCGTCGGTAGTCAGGCATTCGATGCCGAGGCTCATGTCGGCGAGCCGGCCGGCGGCGTTCAGGCGCGGGCCGGCGACGAAGCCGAGATCGAAGCTCGAAGCCTCGGCGAGCGGCCGGCCGGCGGCACGCAGCAGCGCCGCGATCCCGGGCGCGCAGCGGCCCGCGCGCAGGCGCCTGAGCCCCTGGGCCACGAGGTTGCGGTTGTTTGCGTCGAGGGGCACGACGTCCGCGATCGTGCCGAGCGCCACGAGATCCGTCAGTGCTGCGAAGTTGGGTTCTGGCCTCCTTTCGAAGGCTCCTCGCCTTCTCAACTCCGCTCGCAGCGCGAGCATCACGTAGAACATGACTCCCACGCCGGCGAGCGCCTTGGACGGGAATGCGCAGCCGGGCTGGTTGGGGTTGACGATGCATTCGGCGGCGGGAAGCTGGGGCCCCGGCAAATGATGGTCCGTGATCAGCGTCGCGATTCCAAGGCTGCGGGCACGCGCCACGCCCTCTACGCTCGCGATGCCGTTATCGACCGTAATGAGGAGATTGGGTTTTCGCTGTGCTGCGATGTCGACCAGCTCGGGCGAGAGCCCGTAGCCCAGCTTGAAGCGGTCCGGGACCAGGTAGTCGACGTTTGCGCCAAAGGCCTTGAGCGCCCGGACACCCACCGCGCACGCCGTGGCGCCATCGGCGTCGTAGTCGGAAATGATGAGCAGGCGCTTCGATTGAGCGATCGCGTCCGCGAGCAGCGTCGCCGCGGCATCGATACCCTTGAGCAAGTGTGGGGGCAGCAAGGCGCCGGGCTGGTATTCGAGCTCCGCCGGCGAATGGATGTTCCTGCCGGCGTACACGCGCGCGAGCACCGGGTGCAGCCCTGCGTCGAGCAGCGCGCGGCGACTCGCTTCGACATAGGGGCGCTCGACGATTTTCATGCGTAGTTCTTGATCGGTCGCGGCCTTCGCCAGAAGCGCCGCAAGTCGCCGCGGATGGTCTCGAAGCTTAACGCTTCGGCGGCGTCGGGCACGTGCAGCGTCACCATGCCTATCCGGCCCTGGCGAAGCGCGGCGAGAAGCGGCGCGAACCAATCGCGCTCGAGCGCTTCGATTTCATTCTGGACCGTGTCGGCGGCGAGCGCGAGCGGGGCGCGCAGCGCATCGAGCACCGCGAGGTGGCGGCCGTCTTCCGGCAGGCGCTCGAGCCACTCGCCTGCCGAGTGCGGCAGTGCGCGCTGGCGGGCGTTGGCGAGCCGGGCCGCCCCGAGCACCGCCGGGTCGTCCGCAGCCACCGACTGCCACGGTGCGCGCGCCCGCGGGGCGCGCCCCGCGCCCCATAGCCAGAGGCTGTTCACCGCAGGCTCGCCGCGCGCTTCGCGCGTCTCGTTGACCGCATGGGAGTGCAGCACCATCTGGATCTCGGTAAGCAGCGGCGCCGTCTGCTTCGGCAGCTCGAGCGCCGAGCCGGCGGCCGCGAGGGCGGGGCGGCCTTCTTCGATTTGACCGAGCTTGACGTACCAGCGTCGCGGTTGCGCCATGGTGAATTCCATGCCGGCAAAATGCGCGTTCAGCGCTTCGCACAGCGCACGTGATTCTTCCGCGCGCAGCGCAAACGTCTCAGCCGGCACCACGATGAGCCGGTCGTCGATCACGCGCAAGTGCACCGGGTCGGCACGCGCCCACGAATCCTCGCCCGGATCGGCGCCTTGCGCAGCGAGCGTAAGCGCGCCTGCCGGGTAGACGCCTTCGCCGAGCTCGAAAGCCTCCTGCACCCAGCCTTCCAATTGCTTCGCTTCTCCTACCCTGCGGCGTCCTCGCGCGAGCAGGAGCTCGAGCGCGGCGAAGCGGCTCGTGCCGGCGGCCGCGAAGAGACCCGGGACCACGAGCTCGCAGTGCATCAGGCTGCAAGCGGCACCACGCGGACGCCGCGCTTGCCGAGGTGCCGGGAAAGGATCCGGTAGTGGTCGTAATCGAAGCGCGGCCGCCGCGCCTCGAGGAGATCGGCGACCTCGGCGTCCGAAGTCGCTGTGCCGAGGTAGCACCAGCGGTCCAGAACATGCACCTCGGTCGCGTCGCGGCTTGCGTCGGCCTCGACTACGCCGAGCGGTCCACGGCGCGGCCAGTCCGGACTCTTCAGCGGCGCTAGCGCGGCGGCTAAGCGCGCGAGGTGCGCGTGAATGCTCTCCTTCCCCGCGCACACACCCGCACAGCGCCCAATTTGATAACGGAAACAAGGACCGGGACGGGCAAGCGCGCGGTCAACCCCCAGCACTTGAAGACAAAGGCGATGCGCGTCGGCTGTGGAGCGCAGGGCGCTGAGCGCCGCGCGGCGCGAGCGCCATACGCCGTACACGAGCGGCAAGGTTTCGGCGTTGATTTCCTCCTCGCCCGCGAGCCGCAGCCGCTGGCCGTCGAACGCGAATCCGCACAGCCGCTCCGCGCGCCGCAGCTGGCGGTTGTAGGCCGGGTCGAGCGCCTTGACGAGCTGCGCTTCACGCAGCAGCGCGCCGAGCTCGCCCGCGGTGCGCTGCCATTCGATACGCCGCACGCGAGGCGTCCAGCTCGCGGGGCAGATGAAGTGCTGCAGGACCCGCGAGCGCATGGCGCGGCTCTTGCCGATGTAAAGCGGTGCCGCGCCTTCGCCATAGAAAAGATATGCTCCCGGCGCGTCCGGGATCTCGTCGATCGACGAGGCATCGAGCTGCGGCGGCAGCGTGGGCTGGCGCGCGATCTGCCGTGCGGCCACGTCGACCACTTCGTGGCCGTGCTCCGCGGCAGCGATGCGCAGGAATTGCCAGAGCGCGGCGGCATCCGGAAGCGCGCGGTGGCGTGGCGCGCATTCAAGCGTGTGGCGCTCGATCAGGCTGTCGAGGTCATGGCCGCCGGCATGCGGGTACAGCCGGCGCGAGAGCCTTACAGTGCAAAGCGTCTTCGCCCGGTAATGGATGCCGGCGCGTTCGAACTCGCGCCGCAGGAAGCCATAATCGAAGCGCGCGTTATGCGCGACGAGCATCCGCCCGGCTAGCCGTTCCGAGAGCTCGCAGGCAATTTGAGCAAAGCGGGGGGCGGCCGCAACCATGTCCTGGTTGATCCCCGTCAGGGCCTGGATCACGCCAGGAATCGGCTTGCCCGGATTGACGAGCGTGCTCCATTGCGCCGTGAGCGCATCGCCTTCGGCTTGGAGCACGGCGATTTCGGTGATGCGGTCGCTTGCCGGATCGCTTCCGGTGGTTTCGACGTCGACAATCGCCAGCCGTGCCTGCATGGATATACAGTATCGTAACTTGAACCGCGCTGGAGCAGAGCCAGTCCAAACGCCATGCGCAGAATGCCGCTCGTCCTGCTCGCACTTGCCGCCGGCTGCACCCCGATGCAGTGGCAGAAGCAGGACATCACCGCGGAGCAGCTCCGCGCCGACGAGGAAGACTGCCGCGAGCGCGCCTGGCGCGAGGCGAGCCTGTACACGTGGCAGTACCAGACGATGTGGGGACCGGTCTTCGCCCGCGACCCCTATGGCCGCGGTGCGATGGTCTGGCCGGGGAGTCCGATGGCCGACCCTTACGGGTACCAGATGATGGAGGAAACTCGCCTCGCGCAGTTCTGCATGGAAGCCAAGGGCTACAAGCTCGTGCCCGCTCCCAAGCAGTAACTAGCCCGCAGTAACTATCCAGCCTTCGCCTGGGGGCGCGTCCGCCGGCAAGCCATAGTTCGATCGTCGCCGGGTCCAGCCCCATGCAGCCTGGACGGCGCAGATCGCCGCGTCGAGCAGATCGCCCGAGCCGTCGGACACGAGCGCTTTGGCCACTGCCGGTTCCGGCGCGAGGCGGATTCCCAGAGGCTCACCCGACTTCAACGCCCGAAGGATTCTTCTCCGGATGGAAACCCGGGCGGCCGTGTGCTCGCTTCGCGTGTCGCTCTTGTAGGACGCGCGGATCCCGAGCTGCCTGCGTACCAGCAAACCGGGATAGGCTTCGAGCGCGATTTTGGAAGGCGCGCCATCCCGCAAGCCCGGCAGATGGACATTGCAGGCGGCGAGGCGGCGAGCGCCTTCGTGGAACATCAGCGCGACCGGAGGATTGACGAGCTTCATCGGGCTCGAAGAGCCCGCGGGATGGTCGGTGGCGCGGTGGACATATTTGCGGCCGGCGGGCCTGGACGCCCGATACAGGTCAAGGGTTGCGCGAAAGGCAAGCCGGTCCATGGCCGAGCAATGCGCGACGAGCGTTTGCCAGTTCTGCGGCCAGCCGAGGTCGCGCACCAGCTCGCGCGGCAGGCTGAACGGAAAATCGAAGCCGCCGACCCACGGCCCCGGCCGCGCCAGGAAGCGCTCGAACGCGTCGAAGGTTTCCAGCATCTCTACGCCGTCGAGTCCAA
>DASTPE010000024.1:0-15726 GCA_035762345.1 Burkholderiales bacterium | reverse complement strand
TTCATATGCTTGCCGCACTTCCAGTAGGGGCGTCCAGGCGCGGGAAGGGATCACTAAGCCTCCTGTAATTCGATCCACTTTAAACAACGGAGGTGTTCATGAAGACGCTCAAGATTGTGGCGATCTCCTTTTCGGTGGTGGTAGCCGCTGCCGCACTAGGAGCCTGTAGCACCCCGCCCCAGCAGAGCGGAGCGAGCGAGCCCACCCCGAAGGTCGTCGGCAACGTACATCCCTACACCGCAGGCCAGGGCACTGTGACGGCCGTTATGCCGTCGCCGACCAGCGCCGCGGCCGGCGGCACGGCTCAACCCATGCAGCGGCTGGAGATCAAGATGGATAACGGCACCGTGCAGTACGTGGACACCGAGAGCAAGGAGTTCACCAAGGGCATGCGGGTCGTCCTGACCCAGGACAAGCTGATCAGGAAGATGTAACCCAGTCCCGGATCAGGGCCTCGTAGATGGTCACCGACTGGCGGATGCGCTCTCGGCACGTCCGGGACTGCAGCCGCGCGCTAGTCCGCCGGAGACACGTTCTTTGCTAACACGAAATGCTCACCTTCGCGCCTGCGGCAGCCGAAACAGTTCGGAGGCACGGGCGGCGAGACTTTTTGCAGTGCCGACTCGGAAAGGACAGCAAATATGACCACGAGATTCCCCCGAAGCCTTGGCGCCGTGGCGATCGCTGCAGCCCTTGCGACGTTTGCCGGTGTCGCCGCATCCCAGCAGGCCGCACGCTCGTCAGCCGGCTCCTCCAGCGAGGCCCCCCTTCCGGTCAACCCCCCCGGCTACGTGGTGGCCTTCGACGGCCGCCCGGTGCTGAGCGGCTTCGGCAGTTGCGTGCGTTCCAGCCAGTGGGTCCTGGCCAACTCCGTCGATCCGTGCGACCAGATCGCGCGCGTAAGTGTCCCTGTCCCGGTCGTTACGTACGAGCAGGCGGCACCGCCTCCCCCGCCGCCACCCGTGGTGGTTGCCCCACCCGAACCGCCGCGCCCGGTGATCGAGAAGCTGACGTTGTCGACCGACGGTCTGTTCGACTTCGACAAGGCTGAGCTCAAAGATGTAGGCAAGCAGAAGCTCGACGAGCTCGCCAGCCAGATCAAAGGCGCCAAAGTTGATGAGATCGTGGTTGTCGGCCACGCGGACCGGATCGGTCCGGAGAACTATAACGAGAAGCTGTCGGAAGCGCGCGCGCAGTCCGTGAAGGACTATCTGGCCGAGCGTGGCGCCCAAACGAACGTGATCTCCGCTCAAGGCAAGGGCGAGTCTGCGCCAGTCACCGGCGATCAGTGCAAGAAGATGGCGGGCAAGAAGCTCCTAGAGTGCCTGCAGCCCGACCGCCGGGTCGAGATCGAGGTCCTCGGATCGCGCGAGGTCGCGGGCACGGGCGCGCCCGCCGCGGGTGGTACGCGCTAGAGGCGCACCACGGCGGCGCGCCCGGGCCACACGCCCGGTCCGCCGCCGTAGGAAGTATGAAAGTACTGTTGACCGCAGCCGGGCTCGTCGCGGCGCTTGCCATGGCTGGCCCAGCGGCCGCGCAACTCTACCTCGGCGCTTCGATCGGGCGGGCCGAATTCAAGGAGGGCTGTCTCGGCACCGGGCGAGTGCGATGACCAGGATTAATAAGTGATGCGGCTACGCCGGCTCGCCATGGTCGTTCCGTGCCGGGCAGCACCTTGGTGGGCTACGTCAACGCCGACCACTGGGCACTCGCAGTGCCGATCGCACGCACACATGCCATGATGGGCTCGTTGTTCGTCGACCAAAACGCCTATCCACGCGAGGCGCTCATCGAGGCGCTGCTGCGCTTTGTGGAAGAGGACCTGGCTACGCCGCGCCTACGAAGTGGCGCGTAAGTAAGGGTCCGCCCGCAGCTATTTTTTCTTGTAGCTGAACCTCTGGCCGCCGGTGCTCGCCTCGTACATCAGCCCGCCTTTCGCCACCGTGAAGACCGCCATTCCTTTCTGGTAGCCGCCGGCAGTGTCGGCATGGCTCTGGTTGCCGCTCGCACCTGCGCAGCGCGTCTACTTTCCCCGTGGCTTCCAGGTGGCGCTGACGCCGGGTGACCGTGCGGTGTACATCGGCACCGTTCGTTACCACCGCGACGAGTTCTTCGAGGTCACGCGCCTGACGGTGGCCGACGATTACCGTGAGGCGAGCGCCGAGTTCGCCAGCCGGTTCGGCGGCCGCGAGGTGCTGCGCAAGGCCCTCATGACACGGCCGAAGCAGCGAGAGGCCGCGAACGCTTTGCTGGACAAGACCTTGGTCCCGTAAGAAGCCGCCGCGCGCACAGATCGGGCGGGGGTGGACCAAGGTCTTATGGGCCGATGCCGGAGAAGCTCCCTACAATCGCACGCCATGAAGAGAGCGATTCTGGCCGCCTTTCTAGCGGCCACCGCCTTGCTGGGCGAGGCGTCTGCACAGGAAAGCTGGAACTTTTCGTTGACGCCCTATATCTGGCTGCCCAACATCAACGGCACGCTGAAGTACGCCATTCCCCCCGGCGGCGGGGGCAGGCCGGAGGTGGACACGGGGCCGAACGACTACCTCGAGAACCTCAGCTTTGCGCTCATGCTGGCCGGCGAGGCCCGCAAAGGCAAGTGGTCCGTGTTCACCGACCTCATCTACCTCGATTTCGACAGCGAGGGGAGTACGGTCAAGGCCGTGAACTTCGGCGGCGACCGCGTCAGCACGACACTGAATGCGTCCACTCGGTCGTCGCTCACCGGGGTGGCGTGGACGTTGGGCGGCGGCTACGCCGCGGTGCAGGAACCGAAGCATACGCTCGACGTGCTTGGTGGCTTGCGCTATTTTGGATTCGAGGCGTCGAGCGACTGGCAGCTCAGCGCAGCGGTGAGCGGGCCGAATGGCCAGACGTTTGCGCCGTCGGGGAGCATTTCGCAGAGAGAGGATTTGTGGGATGTGATCGTCGGCGTGCGCGGCCGGTTGAAGCTCGGCGAAGGCGGCTGGTTTCTGTCGTACTACGTTGACATGGGCGCGGGTTCCTCTGCGCTCACGGCGCAGGCACTGCTCGGGGCCGGCTACGCGTTTAAATGGGGCGAGCTCGCCGCCATGTATCGCTACGTGTATTACGACATGAAAGACGACGGACTGCTGCAGGACATACGCTTCGCCGGTCCCGCGTTCGGCGCGACGTTCCGCTTCTAGCGCAAACAAAAAGGCCCGCCGGAGGCGGGCCCGCAGGGACACTGGCGAGATGCCTGTAAGTAAAGGCCCGCCCGCCGCTATTTCTTCTTGTAACTGAACTTCTGTCCGCCGATGCTCGCCTCGTACATGAGGCCGCCCTTCGCCACGGTGAAGACCGCCATGCCTTTTTGATATTCGCCGGTGGTTTTGGCGTGCTCCTGCGTGCCGCTTGCGCCCGCGCCCGTCCCGGCCGTGCCGGCCTGCGCCTGCGCGCCCGCGGTGATCGCCACCGCGCTCGCCTGCGCGCCGAACTCGAAGTTGCCGCTGGTAAATTCGTCGAATGCGCGCTTATCCTGGAAGAAGATGATCTGGCTGTAGGCCTGGCCGCCGAGCTGAAGGCCGACGGTAATTTGCGTCATGGTGGTGTCGCCGACGTAAGCGCTCTTTTCGTACACGCGCCCCGAGCCGTGCGCACCGCCGATGCCGATACCGCCCTTGCCGATGGTCGGAAAAACCGCATAACCATAGCTCGAGCCGAAGAACTTGCCGCTCTGCCCGGCGTTCTTGAATACCTTGATCGTATCGTCGTAATCATCGGCGAGTGCCGGGATGAGCGGAAGTGTGATCGCTAGCGCGAGAAGCAGTTTGGACAGTGCGGTACGCATGATCCACCTCCAAGACGGTTGACGTAAGCTCGCAATTTTACATGTAGGAGTACGGGTGAACCGAGGTCCATGTTGACCGACGCCAACCTGCCGGAGTCAAGGCTCCGCCTTCGGGCGACTTTCGGCGGCACGTTTTTTGGCTGGCGTTTGTAACGGCTGCATCTGAGGTTATCCTGAGGCCACGGGAGGCCACGTTGGCGCGCGCTCGCGGGAAGCGCTAGCCAAACCAGGCGTGAAAGCCCAAACTCTATTGTTTCCTGCCGATTACAAGCCTGAATTGCAGTACCCGTTCAACCTCGAAACCGGCGCTGGCCGCCTTGCCGCTGTGCGCAATGATCTTTCGGCGTTTAGTGGAGTTACGAAGATGAGAACCCTCTTCTGGCTTGTAGGGGCTTCGCTTTTTGCATCCGGCTGCGCGCAGCTCGGCTCGGAACGGCCGCAAACCCTCGTGGGAACGTCGTGGCAGCTCGTGAAGTTCCAGGGCGGCGACGGCACGGTGCGGACTCCGGACGATAAGACCAAGTACACGCTGGCGTTCGCTGACGAGGAAGTGTTCAACGTGCGCTTCGACTGCAACCGCGGCCGCGGCGGGTGGAAATCGCCCGGGCCGAAGCAGCTCGAGTTCGGCGCGATGGCGATGACGCGGGCGCAGTGCCCTCCCGAATCGATGCACGACCAGCTCGTCAAGCACTGGCCGTACGTGCGCTCCTACCTGATCAAGGGCGGCCGGCTGTACCTATCGCTCATGGCCGACGGCGGCATCTACGAGTTCGAGCCGAGGCCGAAATAGCCGCTAGCGCCTGAAGAGCATGTAGAGCGTTATTGCGCGGGCGCTCATGTCGAAGATCTTGCGCGGGCCGATGAGGGCGACCGCGCCCACGGCGAGAGAAGCCACCACGGGATACTGGCGTACATACGCCACGACCCGATCGACCGCCGCGGCCTTGCGCACGAGCGGCTCGGCGGCGGCGAGGAGGACGCTACGCTGTGCGGCGGAGCGCTCGACAAGCTCCTCGCGCCGTTGCGCCAGTCCTTGAAGACGCTTCATTGCTTGATCGTGTTGAGGTCGCGCTGCAGCTCCGCGATCGTGGCATCGAACGCCCGCGGCTTCGCTTCGGCTAGACGGCGCAGCAGCCAGGCAACGACTCCCGCGGCGACGAAAAAGAACACCGTGACGCCGATCGTTGCGGCGAGCCGATTTTCTTCGGCGACGTGAAGGATCAGCGCGACTGCGCCAAAGGCGAGGCCGAGCGCGACCAGCACCATCACGGCAAGCCCGCCGATCACCGCGGTGGCGAGGCGCGCGAGCTCCTCGCGCAGTTCCGTGCTGAAGAGCTCGAAGCGCGTGCGCCCGAGATCCAGCAGGCTGCCGATGAAGCTCTGCGCCGACTCCAGAAGACCGGAGCTCATTTGCGCGCCAGCAGGACGCCGATGACCAGGCCCACCGCGGCGGCGATGCCGAGCGCCGCGAACGGGTGCTTGCGCACCTGGCCCTCGATCTCCTCGCCCGCGCCTTCGAGCCGCGCCCGCGCGCCGCGCAGCGCCTCCTCGGCGTGGCCGCGCAGCTCGTTCAGCCGCTCGGTACTTTCGTTTCCCGCCGCGGCGAGCAATTCCTCCGCCGCGGCCACCACCGCGCGCAACTCCGACATCAGCTTGTCACCGGCTGCATCCATGATGCTCTCCCTTCAGGTGCAAAATTTCGAGTTGTACGGAAAAGGCGGGGTCGGGACATCGATCATCGGCGAGCCGCCTTGATATATCGGTCCGGGTTGCGTCGTACCGCACGCGGCGAGGCCCAGCAGCAGCACGAAGCCAAACAGGCGGATGAAGCGCATAGAGCCTCCTACACCCGATAGGTGAGCCTGTCGAAGGATTTTTCCTTCAAGTACTGATCGAGGTTCCAGCGCTTCACCTGCGCGAGCGTTTCTTCGAACTCCGTGCTCGGGATCGGCTTGAACACGAAGCGCTCGCCGCGCGTGAATTTCGAGTAGTCCCACTTGTGCGTGTGCTTGAATTCTGGCGGAACGCATTTCTCCCACAGGGGGAGGTACTTTTGCAGATTCGAAGTTAATGCTTTTTCCGCCCGGTCCAGTCCGTGCAGATAGGCCCGCACATCCTCGATTGGCGCGGTCTCGGGAACCCACCACAGTGTATGAAACACGTCTTCCATCACTATGTGAAGGCCGAGCTGGCGCGCCATGTCGATCTGCGGCGGCAGCAGGCTCGCCGCCTCGACTTCGCCTTCGAGCAGCGCCTTCAGCCGCGCGCCGAAGCCGCCGGTGTTGACGACCTTGATGTTCTCGAGCGGCAGGTACTTCTCGAGCCGGAAGGGAACGTTGAAGTGGCTGCCGGCGCGCATACCGACGGACACGGGAATGTCCCGGAGATCCTGAGGTTTCTCTATTTTGGAGTTGGGACGCACGAAAATCGCCCAGGGCGAAACGCCATAGCAGTCGGGCACGAAGCGCCCCATGCCGGCGGAGGCGTTCGAGATGCTGCCCCATACGCAGGCGCACTGGATGAGGCTCGTGTCGCCCTCGGCGTAGGGCTTGTCCTGCGGGCGCGATTTGTAGTCGAGATCCTTCCAGCTCGACTGCGTTCCGCGGAAGGTCTTGATGTCCCACTCGACCTCGATCCCTTCGTCGGCGAAGAAGCCTTCCTGCTCGGCGACGAAATCGTTGAGGCCCATGCCCTTGGGGGCGACGCGCACTTTGCGCATGGTCGGTCCTTTCAAAACCGGTATGCTACGCCGACGCTCGCGAAGTAGTTCGTTCGTTCCTCGGTGATCGGGCTCGAAGCTGCATCACCTTGCAGAAAGCGGGCGTGCGCGCTCGCGATGAGGAGCCAGTGCCGTCCGAGCTCGTAGATGCCCTCGACGCCGAGCGCGGTGAAGAGCAGGCCGCTGCCGTCGGTCGCATAGTAGGCGCGGAACCAGTCGCTGCTCCCCCAGGTGGCCTGGCCGAAGACCCCGACGCCCAGGCGCTCGGAGCCGTAGACGCCGACGCTGGCGCGCAGGTCCGTCTGGCTGCCGTTATCCGAGTCGAAATTGAAGCGGACACGGGCGAGAAGGTTGATCGGCACACGCCCGACATTCGTGTCCCACTCCATGTGCACGCCGTACGAGGCGCCGGGGTCCAGGTCAGTGCGCTCGTTCTCCTCCTCGAAGGCGAGCTGCACACCCGCGAACACTCCTTTGACGAGCTCGGCCCGCGCGCCGCCTTCGAGCACTCCTTGTGTAGTGCGTGCGAAAAGAATCGGGCCGTAATAGCGTACGAGCGGTATCGGGTGGAGCTTCTGCTCCGAGGCGCCATCGTAGTCGGGCCGCGAGCGCACGGCGGCGCCGAGGTACGTGCCGGGGTCGTCGAAAGCGAGCGCCGCGGCAGGGCAGACGACAAGGAGTGCAAGAAGGCGCCGCATGGGGCGCCTTTCTAGCACATTCGCGACCTAGGGGTAGGGCACGCGCGGGCGCATGGCGAAGCCCTCGCGGTAGCCTTGCTCGTACGCCGCGGTATCGACCGTGGTGTTGCAGCGGGCGGCATAGCGCTCCGCCTGGGAGCCTGCGCCGAGGCTCCCGTCGCGCAAGCCGATCTCGCGCCAGTCGGGCCCGCAGTCCGCGGCGCAGCCGGCGAGCATCGCCGTTGCGAGGATCAGGAGTTTTTTCATGGTGTCTGCCTCCCCGGGGCAAACACCGGTCGCAGCCGCTTTAGTCCAGTCGAAGCGTGACGTGCACGGCGTCGCGCTCGCGCTTCCTCGTCAAGCGAAGGCCGCTGCGCTCGAAAACCTTGAGCATGGGCGCATTGTCCGGTAGTACTTCGGCGACAAGTTCCGTAAGTCCGGCGGCGCGCGCAATCTTTACCAGGTGGCGTAGAAGAAGCGACGCGATTCCGCACCCCTGGTGCGCATCTTCGACCGTAAAGGCGACTTCGGCGCAGCCCGGCTGCGCGACGATGTAGCGGCCGCCGCCCACGATCAGCGGCTTGCCGGCCTCGTCCAGGACCGCGACCAGCGCCACGTGATTCACGAAGTCCACTTTGGTGTAGTACTCGATTTCCTTCTCGGTAAATCCGCGCTTCGGTGAGAAGAAGCGCAGCGCAAGCGTGTCGGCGCTCGAGCGGCCGGCAGCGGCAACGAGTCCATCACGATCTTCGGGCTTCAACGCGCGCACTTCCAGTCGCCGCCCGTCACGCAACGTTTCCGTAACGCGATATATGCTCGGTTTCAAATTTACATACTTAAGGCTGATTGCTGTGCGGGGATCATGGTACTAGCATCGGCGGATGGAAACGCAATTCCTCAAAGGCAAAGCAGCCGTTGTTACCGGCTCAACGAGCGGCATCGGCCTTGGCGTCGCGCACGCGCTTGCGGCGAACGGCGCCGATATCCTGCTTAACGGTTTCGGCGACAAGGCGCAGATCGACAAGCTGGTCGCGGAGCTCAAGGCTCAGCACAAAGTAAAGGTCAGCTACAGCGCTGCCGACATGTCCAAGCCGGGCGACGTTGCCGGGATGGTGACTCAGGCGACGCGCGAGCTCGGGCGGGTCGACATACTGGTCAACAACGCCGGGATTCAGCACACCGCGCCGATCGAGGAATTCCCGGTGGAGAAGTGGGATGCGGTGATTGCGATCAACCTTTCAGCTGCGTTCCACGCCATCCGCGCGGCGCTGCCGCAGATGAAGTCGCGCAACTGGGGGCGCATCATCAACATTGCTTCGACACACGGGCTGGTCGCGTCGACGCAGAAGGTGGCCTATGTCGCGGCCAAGCACGGGCTGCTCGGCATGACGAAGGTGGTCGCGCTGGAGACCGCGACGACGGGGATCACCTGCAACGCGATCTGTCCCGGCTGGGTGCTGACACCGCTCGTCCAGAAGCAGATCGACGACCGCGCGGGGAACGAAAAGATTCCCGTCGAGCGCGCCAAGATGGAATTGCTGTCCGAGAAGCAACCCTCGCTCGAGTTCGCGACGCCAGAGCAGATCGGCGCCACGACGCTGTTCCTTTGCTCGGAGGGCGCGGCGCAGATCCGCGGGATCGCACTGCCGGTCGACGGCGGCTGGACCGCCCAGTGAAGACCATCTCGCTGAAAGACGCGGCGGCGCTGATTCCGGACAGCGCGAGCGTGATGGTCGGCGGGTTCATGGGCGTAGGCACACCGGAGCGGCTGGTGGACGAGCTCATACGCCAAGGCAAGCGAAATCTGACCGTGATCGCCAACGACAATGCGCTGCCCGGCATTGGTATCGGCAAGCTCATCAGTGCAGGCGCGGTGCGCAAGACCATCGCAAGCCACATCGGTCTGAATCCCGAAACGCAAAAGAAGATGATCGCGGGTGAGCTCGAAGTGGATCTGGTGCCGCAGGGCACGCTGATCGAGCGTATCCGCGCAGGCGGCTTTGGCCTGGGAGGTGTGCTCACACCCACGGGCGTGGGCACGGTGGTGGAGAAAGGGAAGCAACGCATCGAGCTCGACGGCAAGGCCTATCTTCTCGAGAAGGCACTGCGCGCGGATTTCGCCCTCGTACAGGCTTTCCTCGCCGACTACCTCGGCAACCTCTACTACGCGCTGACCGCGCGCAACTTCAATCCGGTTATCGCCATGGCGGCCGACACGGTCATCGTGGAGGCCGAGAACATCGTGCCGGTCGGCCTGATCTCGCCCGATCACGTGGTGACGCCGGCCCCGGTCGTCGACTACGTCATCGCGCAGGGGTAAGCGCCATGGATGCACAAACCATCATCGCCAAACGCATCGCGCACGAGTTGCGCGGCGGCATGCTCGTCAACCTCGGCATCGGCATTCCGACGCTGGTCGCGAATTTCGTGCCACCGGACATCCATGTTTTCTTCCAATCGGAGAACGGACTGATCGGCACCGGCGCGCCGCCTGAAGAAGGCATGCACCATCGCCTGCTCACGGATGCCGGCGGCAACCCGGTCACCGCGTTGCCGGGCGCAGCTACGTTCGACAGTGCGATGTCGTTCGGCCTCATCCGCGGCGGGCATCTAGACATGACCGTGCTTGGCGGCCTGCAGGTCGACGCCGCCGGCCATCTCGCCAACTGGATGATCCCCGGCAAGATGGTGCCGGGGATGGGCGGCGCGATGGACCTCGTGTCGGGCGCGAAGCGCGTCATCGTCGCCATGCAGCACACGGCGAAGGGCAAGCCCAAGATCGTGAAGCAATGCTCCTTGCCACTGACCTCGGCGCGGCCGGTGGACTTGGTGGTCACGGAGCTCGCGGTGATTGGTTTTTCCGACGGGCGCGCCACGCTGCTCGAGACCGCGCCGGGCGTCGGCGTCAAGCAGGTGTTGGAGGCCACCGAGGCCAAGCTCGTCGTCCCCGAGCGCGTGCCTACAATGGCGCTCGGCTAGAAACGCTCCTTGATGTACTTGAACGGGTAATTCGGCTCCTTGTAGCCGTCGCGCTTCTGCCGGTCAGGGAACTTGATCTTGTCCCGCGGCACCTTCTTGTACGGGATGCGCGAAAGAAGGTCGGTAACGATGTTCAAGCGCGCGCGCCGCTTGTCATCCGTGCGCGCGACGAACCACGGGGCGAACTTGGTGTCCGTCGCCTCGAACATGTCGTCGCGCGCGCGCGAGTAGTCGTACCAGCGGCTGTAGGACTTGAGGTCCATCGGCGAGAGCTTCCAGATCTTGCGCGGGTCGTCGACGCGCGACTCCAGGCGCCGCGTCTGCTCGTCCATGCTGACCTCGAGCCAGTACTTGATGAGGATGATGCCGGAGTCGACCATCGCTTTCTCGACGAGCGGCACGCCTTTCAGGAACTTGCGCACCGTCTTCTCGTCCGTGAAGCCCATCACGCGCTCCACGCCAGCCCGGTTGTACCAGCTCCTGTCGAAGATCACGATTTCCCCCGCCGCGGGCAGGTGCGGCAGGTAGCGCTGGACGTACATCTGGCTCTTCTCGCGGTCGCTCGGCGCCGGCAACGCCACGACGCGGAACACGCGCGGGCTGACGCGCTCGGTGATCGCCTTGATCGTCCCGCCTTTGCCGGCGCCGTCGCGCCCCTCGAACACCACGCAGACCTTCAGTCCCTTGTGCTTCACCCACTCCTGGAGCTTCACCAGCTCACCGTGGAGCCGCTCGAGTTCCTTCTCGTATACCTTGCGCTTCATCCGTTCGCCGTCTTTCTTCATAGTGCTGTACCGCCCCTCCGACGTTGAAGAACATGCGTTCGCGGCCGAGCCGCTCGCCGAGCTTCGAGTTTCGCAACACGGCGAGCACCTCGGGATTGCAGCCGGCGAGCCAGAGCTCCACGCCGTCGTGGCGCAGGCGCTCTTCGCCCTCGGTCAGCATCTTGAGCGCGGTGTACTCGAGGTCGAGCACGGCGCGGAAGTCGAGCAGCAGGACTTCGGGCTTCGCGCCCTGGTAGATCGAGCGCAGCTTCTCGGCGATGACGGGCGCGTTGGCGAAAAAGATCCTGCCTTCCGGGCGCAGGATCAGGAGTCCCGGCCAGGTCTCATCGTGCGGATGCTCCTCGGAGCGCGGGCGGAACACGTCGGTGCCGCGCTTGCGGCCGATCACGTGGACGGGCGGGTTGTAGGCCTGCTGCATGACCACGAGCAATGACGCGACCACCGCGACCAGGATGCCGTTCAGCGTACCGAGGAAGAGCACCCCGGCGAAGGCGATCAGCGCCCAGTAGAACTCGGTGCGGCGCACGCGCCGGATCTCGGCGAATTCGGCGGGCTTGAAGAGCTCGATGGAGTACGCGACGACCACGGCGGCGAGCGCGGCTTGCGGCATGAGCCCGATCAGCGGCGCGAGAAGAAGCAGCGTGGCGAGCGCGGTGGCCGCGGTTACGAGCCCGGCGACTTGCGTCTTCGCGCCGGCGCGGCGGTTCACCGCGGTCTGCGACGCGCCGCCACCCGCGGGCATTGCCCCGAGCAGCCCGCCGGCGGCGTTGGCGGCGCCGGTCGCGATCAGCTCGCGGTTTGGCGGCGGTCGCGGCTCGCCAGGCGCGGCGAACGCGCGGCCCACGGCGATGCTCTCGGTGAAGCTCATGAGCGCGATGCCGGCGGCCGCGGGCCATATTTGCAGGGCGAGCTCGAGATTGGGCAGCACGAGCGAGGGCAGCTGCTGCGGCACCGCGCCGATGGTCGCCACGCCCACTTCGCGCAGGCCGAGAACGGCGGATGCCGCGATCGCGAGCCCGATCGCCACGAGCGGCACCGGCAGCCATGGCGTGTAGCGCTCGAGCACGAAGATCAGCACCAGGAGGAACAGAGCGAGGCCAAACGTCAGGCCCGAGGCGTCCGGGATGTGCGCCGCGATCGCGGCGATGTCGCGCAAGGGGCCGGCCTTGTCGATATGCACGCCGAGCAGCTTGGGCAGCTGGTCGAGCACGATCACCACGCCGATGCCGGATTTGAAGCCGGTCAGCACGGACTCGGAGATGAAGTTGCCGACGAAGCCCAGGCGCAGCGCGCCCGCCGCAGCGAGGATCGCCCCGACCAGCACCGCGAGCGTGGCCGAGGCCGCGACGAGCTCGGCTGCTCCGCCGCCGGGCGCGACGCGGGCGAGCTCGGCCCCGGTGAGAATGGCGATGGTGGTCGTGGTGCTCACGCTCAACGGACGAGAGCTGCCGAGGAATGCATAGACCACCATCGGCACGATCGCGGTGTAGAGCCCGACCTGCACTGGCAGCCCGGCGATCGTGGCGTAGGCCATCGCTTTGGGAACGACGACCGCGGCCGCGGTGAGGCCGGCGAAGAGATCTGCTTTCAACATACCAATGTCATCGCCTTGTGGCGCGCTCCAATGCGCGCACTGCGAGCGCGGCAACCAGACCCGTCAGGAGGATGCCGGTGCAGCCGATGACTATGGCGAGCGCACGCGAAATGGGGTAGGTGGGCACGAGGTCGCCGTAACCGATCGTCAGGCCCGACACGAAGGCGAAATAGAGCCCCTCTGCGAGCGGCCAGTCCTCCCACCAGGCGATCACCAGGCCAAGCACCACCATGATCGCGAGCAGCCCGGAAAGGATCGGCCATACGAGCTTGAGACCGAACCAGAGCTCCAGGAAGAAGATGCGTCTCAAGCGCTACTTCCGGGTCGGAGCGGGCGCACCGAAGTAAGCCGCCGCGGCCGCATGCAGCGGGATCGACACCCCGCGCAGGCCCGTGCCCTTGTCGATCTTCACTCCCTGCGCGCTGCCCGCAGTCAGGTAATCGGTCGCCTCGAACGCTACCTCGAGCAGTGCCTTCACCTCATCGCTCGGCGTGTCGACGGTGGCTGCGAGCAGCGCTGTGGGTGCCAGCGTCGGGATCGCCTCCGTCTGGCCGGGATAGGTGTTCGCCGGCAGGGTGAGGCGCACCACGCCGGGCTGCTCCGCGACGACGCGGGCGGCGGCCGGGGCCGAGATCGGCAATAGGCGAACGGGGTGCTCGGCCGCCAGCCGCTGCAGTGCGCGCGCCGGCGCTCCCACCGTGATGAAGAACGCGTCGATGCGGCCGTTGCGCAGCTCGCGGAGCGCGGCCTGCGTGCCTTCGCCGCGCACCTCGCCGAGGTCCTTGAGCGCGATGCCGTGCGCTTGAAGCACGCTCACTGCATTGAGCCGGCTACCCGAGTGCGACGTCCCAATCTCGACGCGCTTTCCGCGCAGATCCTCGACGCTGCGAATCGGCGAGCTCGCCGAGACCACGATGTGCACCGGCTCCGGATAGAGGCTGCCGAGCGCGGCGATCTTCGCAAGCGGGCCTTCCGCCGCGAACGGGCCGGCGCCCGAGGCCGCGAGCCATGCGACGTCGCTCTGGACGATCCCGTAGTCGGCCTGTCCGCGCCCGAGCAGCAGCGCGTTCTCGATGCTGCCCTGGGTCTCCACGCCGATCGACTTCGCCCTTCTGCCGCGCCTCGCGACGGTGCCGAGGATTGCGTCCGCGACGCGCGCGTATTCCCCGTCCGCCGGGCCGCTCGCGAAGGTGAGCAGCTCCTGCGCGCGCGCACGGCGGCGGGCGATCGTGCGCAGCGCGTTCTCGAGCTCTTCCGAGATGATCTTGTCGGACTCGGCATCGATGCCCGGCGGCCCGATGTCGACCACCGCCGCGAGCCGATCGAGGTAGCGTTTGGAGCTGATCGACGCCGCGGCGTTGCCGGGATCCGCCGGCGCCCGCGGCGTTTCGCCCGGCCCGGCGGCGACCGACGCCCAGCCCTGCGCCGAGCGCTCGTAGATGCCGCTGCCGTAGATGCGCAGCAGGTCGCCCGGCTGGTTTTCCTTCGCCTTGACCCCAAAGACGCCCCGTTCCTTTCCGCCCAGCACCTGCGCGAGCGTCGCCGGGCTCAGTCCCTCCCAGTCCTTGAAGTCGTAGCCTTCGCGCAGCCGCAGCGTGGCGTTGAAGTAGACGAGGACGCGCTCGACGCCGCTCGATGCCGCCGGCAGCGGGCTCGACCCCTGGCGCTTGAGCGCCGCGAGCTCGAGCAGGCCAGGCTTGAAGGTCTTGTCGATGCGGCTCTGGACCTCGCTCCTGAGCGCGACCTCGTCTGGACCGCGCGAGCATGCCGCCAGAAGAACCCACAGAAGAAGAGCAAGCCGCCTCATGGCCCGAATCCAAACAGCGGCAGGGCGAGCGTGCCCTGGATCGCGAGCGCGTTCACGATGTCTATGAAGAAGGCGCCGACCATCGGCACGATCAGGAACGCGATCGGCGAGGCGCCGTGGCGCACCGTCACCGCCTTCATGATCGCGAGCGCGCACGCGGTCGAAGAGAGCGCAAAGCCCACCTGGCCGCCGCTGATGACCGCCGCGTCGTAGTTGCGCCCCATCATGTTGTAGGTCACGAACACCGTGAACCCGAGCATCACCGCGGTCTGCGCGGCGAGAATCACGAGCAGCGGGCCGGCGAGGTTGGCGAGGTCGAGGAGCTTCATCGTCATGAGCGCCATCACGAGGAAGAGCGAGAGCGCCACGTCGCCCACTGTGTCGATGGTACGGTCGCTCATCTGCAGCGATCGTACGAAGATCGTGGAGTTGCGGATGACTACGCCGAGCAGCAGGCAGAACACGAAGTCGGGCAGGATGAATCCGGTTCCCTCGACCAGCCGTGCCAGCGCCTTTCCGCCCGCGAGGCAGGCGAGCACGATGAAGAGCGTACTCAGGAGGGTGAGCGAGCTCACCTCGTCCGCTTCTGTTTCTTGCACAACCTTGTTTTCGGTTGCAGCTTCGGCGGGCCCGGACAGCTTGTGTCGCTTGATCAGGTACTCGGTGATCGGGCCGCCGAGGATTGCGCCGATGACGAGTCCCGCGGTCGCCGCGGCCATGGCGAGCTCCATCACGCCCTGGAGGTTCATGGTCTCGCCCAGGCGCCCGGCGTACGCCGCGCCGGTGCCGTGCCCGCCGACGAGCGTGATCGAGCCGGCGAACATGCCGATCACCGGATGCAGGTCGAGGGCGAGCGCCGCGGCGATTCCCACCACATTCTGCACCACGATCAGCACGGCGCTGATCGCCAGGAAAACGACGAGCTTGATGCCGCCTCTCTTCAGCATGCGCGCATCGGCGGCGAGGCCGATGGTCGTAAAGAACATGAGAAGCAGCGAATCCTTCAGCGCCATGTTGAAGGAGAATTTGAGCCCCGCGAGCCCGTCGGCGAAGGCGAGCAGGATGGCCACCAGGCCGCCGCCCACGACCGGCGCGGGAATGCTGAAGCGCTGCAGGGCTCCGACCTTCGCCACCAGCGCGCGGCCGGCGAACAGCACGATCATTGACACGAGGATCGTGTGGATAAGATCCAGCTCGATGGTCCGCACTGACTGCGTTTTTTGTCGGTCTGGGTGGCACCGACCTTAGGGCAGCGAGGCTCCCCGCGAAATCGGACCAAGGTACTACCGGGGCGGAGTTCGGGGTCAGGGTCGAGACTCGTTTTTACGTACGTGAAAACTGAATCTCGACCCTG
>DASTPE010000023.1:0-15687 GCA_035762345.1 Burkholderiales bacterium | reverse complement strand
ACGTGTAGTGAACTTCGCAAGAGCCGCGTATTCCGGTACTAGTGAGTTCTTCTCATTCAGGCTTTTAGCGTACTGGAAGCACGTCGCCGTGCAAAGGTCCGGGTCCATTCAAATCGGGCTCTGACCCCGATCTTGGCGTCGGGGCCTGACCCCTTTTCCTACTCGTCGCTATCCTGCGCGCGCGACAGGTCGCGCACCTCGGTGTTCATCCCCACGTCGTTGCGCTTGAGCTTCTCGAGCGCTCTTCCGGTTTCGAAGTAGTCGCCCTTGACCGCCATGTCGGCGGCACGCTCGAGCTCGGCGGGCCACTCGCCGAGCGAATAACCGTACCACGGCGCTTCGGGCTTGAGCTTCGGCAGGCCGAGCTCTTCCCAGATGGCCCTGGCGCGCTCCATGTACTCGCGCTTGGGGAGCGAGATCGGCGGGAAAGCCTCCTTCATCGTGGCGTCGATCAGGACGGAGGCGTCCTCGCCGCTGTTGCGTTTGCTGCGCGGGCCGTGGCCCTGGTCGCGGTGCTGGAGGATCTGGATGTCGAGCGCCGGGTTGGCGCGATAAGACATCGCCCAGAGCAGCGCGTTGGCGTCGTCGGGGTCGATGTCGTCGTTGACAGCGATCACGTATTTACCGGCGGCGCGGTTCCAGGCCACCGCCCCGTAGAGCGCGCGCCATATCTCCGTTCTTGGAGTGTTTTCTTCGATGACCAGCACAACCACCTTCCGCAAGTTGGTGAGCGGCTCGTGCATCGACACGCGCTTCACGCCACGGATCGCGAGCGTGTCGCGCAGGTGGCTGGTAAAGAGCGGCTCGAGCGCGACGCGCTTGATCAGGCTCGATTCGCTCGGCGTGACCTGCGAGATGATCGAGGTGAGGATCGCATTCCTGCGGCGCGTGATGCACGTCACCTCCATGAAGGCGTTGTACTCCTGGAGGTTGACGTGGCCGTGCGACTCGCCGAACGGCGCCTCGGGCTCGAGGTACTCGGTGTCGATCAGGCCCTCGATCACGATCTCGGCCTCGGCCGGAATGAGGAGATCGACGGTCTTCGCCTTCACCACGTTGATCGGCGCGCCAACCAGCGCGCCCGCGACGTGCAGCTCGTCCAGCGCCTCGGGTACCTTCTGCGCCGAGGCGAAGGCGACGCAGGGCGGGGCGCCGAGCACCACCGCCGCCGGCAGCTTCAGGCCGCGGCGCTTCATCTTCTCCCAGTGCACGTAAATCCCCGGGCGCAGCTCGAGCGAGGGGTTCATGCCGAGCTTGCGCGGCCCTTTCACCTGGCCACGGTAGATGCCCATGTTCTGCACGCCGGTGTCGGGGTCCTTGGTGAGGTATTGGGAAAGCGTGGTGAAGGGAGCGATGTCCCAGCCGGGGGTGGAGATCGGAATCGGCAGATCGCCCAGCCCCTGAACTTCCATCTCATGGCAAGGCGCATCCTTGACCACGTTGGGTGTGATCGGGTGAGCGATCGCGCGCGTCCAGGTCTCGTTGATCTTTTCGAGCGGGCAGCCGATGCCGAGCCGGTAGATCTCGCGGTTGGCGGCCAGCGCGCCCACGACGACCGGAATGTCGTACTTCCGGCCCTTCGCATCGACCACGTTCTTGAACAGGAAGGCCTTGCGGTCCTTCTCCTCGATGCCGCCGCGGAACTGCCAGCGCACCAGCGGATGCATCTCGGTGTCCTTGTTGATCGGCCGCTCGACCGTGACCAGCAGGCCAGCCTGCTCGAGCACCCGAAGGTGATCGTGCAGGTCAGCGTAACCTCTATTCAACCGAAATGTTTTTTTCGCGGACAATCTTGCTCCACTTCGCCTGGTCGGAACGCACGCGGGCGGCGAGCGCCTCGGGCGTACCGACGACCAGGTCGCAGCCCTGGGCTTCGAACTTCTCTTTCGTCGCAGGTTCGGACAAGTGCTTGACCAACGCCCCATGAAGGCTGTCGATCACCGGCTTCGGCGTTGCCGCCGGCGCGAACATCGCCACCCACGACTCGGTCTCGAAGCCGGGATAGGTGTCGGCGATGAGCGGCAGCTCGGGATAGAACTTCGAGCGCTCGAGGGAACTGATCGCCAGGGCGATCAGCTTGCCGGTTTTCACGTGCTGGAGGATCGAGCCGCCGCCCTGCACCAGCATCGCCTGCACCTGGCCCGAGAGCAGGTCCTGGATCGCCGGCCCGGCGCCCTTGTAGTGCACCGGCACGGTCTCGATGCCGGCGACGTCCTTGAAAAGCTCGTAGGCGAGGCGGCTCGAGGACGCAGGCCCGGCGGTGCCGTAGTTGAGGCTCGCGCCTTTTTGCTTGGCGAGCGCAACGAACTCGGACAGCGAACGCACGCCGAGCCCGGGGTGCACAAGCAACACCTGCGGGTAGCGGCAGATCTGCATCACCGGCGCGAAGTCGCGCACCGGATCCCACTTGAGGTTCTTGAACACGTAGGGATTGATCGCAAAGGTGTCGAAGGTCACGAGCAGCGTGTAGCCGTCGCCCGGCGACTCGGCGACCTGCTGCGTCCCGACGATGCCGCCGGAGGTCACGCGGTTCTCGACGATGAATGGCTGGCCGAGCGTCTCGGCGAGCGCCGGAGCGATCATGCGCGCGATCAGATCGCTTGCGCCGCCGGGGCTCGCCGGCACCACGAAGCGCACTGGCTTGGTCGGGTATGCCTGCGCGTGCGCCCCACCGAGCAGGAGCGCAAGGCACAAACCGAGGACCCACCTCGGGTTCATGTTCTCCTCCTCGCCGTTACTCTACACCGCCGCGCGCAGATAATCTCCGCGCGTCGTCCTCTAAGCCGTTGTTCGGCGGCACGCGCGCTTGAGATGCCTTATCGCGCACGAGCCCGGCTGTTGATGAAGCGAGGCGGTTGATGCCGCGTCCGGCAACACCGCCATGTTAGAAGCGCTATTTCGCCCGGCGTGCGGCGTCAAAGGCGACGCCGACGATGACAAGCACGACGCCGAACATAGCAATGGCAGCGATGAGTTCCATTAGCTACTGAATCACCCGATCGGCCCGTGAAAGCAGAGACGGCGGGACATTTACACCGAGGGCCGCGGCGGTCTTGAGGTTGATCACAAACTCGAAGTTGGTCGGTTCCTCGACCGGCAAATCGGCTGGCTTCGCGCCCCGCAGAATCTTGCCTACAAGAAGACCGGTCTGCCGCCAAGTGTCGAGCAGGATAGGTCCGTAGGACATCAGACCACCCGCTTCAGCATGCTCACGCCACTGGTAAATCGCCGGCAGCCGACTGCTCGCTGCGAACTCGATAATCTTGTGGCTGTAAGACGCGAGAAGCGGGGACGCCAAGACGTTGACGGCTCCTGCGCGCTCCTTGCGCGCGTTTGCAAACGCGCCGTCGAAATCATCGGGACCCCGCACTTCGAGAATGAGCAGTTGGACTCCCAGCGATCGGGATACGGTTTCCATCGCGTTCAACTGGGCCTTGCCGGTCGCTCCTCCCATCCGCGTAGCGTATGTCGATCGAGATGTTCTTGCCCTCGACGAAACCCGACTCGCGCAGGCCCTGCCGGAAGGCCTCCATCCGAGGTGACAAGGGCGCAGACCCGCCGGGGTAGGCCACTCCGATGCGGGGCACCGTCCCGGCTCCCTGCGCCTGGACGTCGAGCAGCACACCAAGGAGGAGCACGGCCATGGCTGCGAGCGAGGTAACTCGGAGCCTCAAGGCCATGCGTACGAATTTCACGCGCCCAGCTCCGCGCGGTTGCGGAAATGCTCGAGCGCCTCGGGGTTGGCGAGGGCTTCGAGGTTCTTCACCGGCTGACCGTGCACTACTTCGCGGACCGCGAGCTCCACGATCTTGCCGCTCCTGGTGCGCGGGATGTCGGCGACCTGCACGATCTTCGCTGGCACGTGGCGCGGGGTGGTGTTGTCTCTGATCTTGCGCTTGATCTTCGCGGCCAGGGCTTCGTCGAGAGTAACGTTTTCCTGCAGCTTTACGAAGAGCACGACCCTCACGTCGCTTTCCCACTCCTGGCCGATGACGAGGGACTCCATGACTTCGTCGAGCTGCTCCACCTGGCGGTAGATCTCGGCGGTGCCGATGCGCACGCCGCCGGGGTTGAGGACGGCATCGGAGCGGCCGTAGATGATGATGCCGCCATGCTCGGTCTCCTCGCACCAGTCGCCGTGGCGCCAGACGCCGGGGTATTTGTCGAAGTACGCGGCGCGGTACTTGGCCCCGTCGGGGTCGTTCCAGAAGCCGACCGGCATCGAGGGGAACGGCTTGGTGCAGACGAGCTCGCCCTTTTCGTTTTTCACTGGTTTCCCATGTTGGTCGAACACCTCCACGGCCATGCCGAGCCCCTTTGCCTGGATCTCGCCGCGCCATACCGGGCCGATCGGGTTGCCGAGCACGAAGCACGAAACGACGTCGGTGCCACCCGAGATGGACGACAAGCAGACGTCGCTCTTTACATTCTCGTAGACATAGTCGAAGCCTTCGGGCGCGAGCGGTGAGCCGGTAGAGAGTACCGCGCGCAGCTTGTCGAGTCGATGCGTCTCCTTGGGCTTGAGGCCCGCCTTGGCGATCGCATCGATGAACTTCGCGGAGGTGCCGAAGTGCGTCATGCCTTCGGCTTCCGCATAGTCGAAGAGCACCTTGCCCCGTCCGACGAAGGGCGAGCCGTCGTAGAGAAGCAAGATCGCGTCGGACGCAAGGCCGGAGACGAGCCAGTTCCACATCATCCAGCCGAGCGTGGTGAAGTAGAACAGGCGATCGCCGGCCTTCACGTCGCTGTGCAGTCGATGTTCTTTGATGTGTTGCAGGAGCGCGTTGCCCGTGCCGTGAACGATGCACTTCGGCACACCGGTGGTGCCCGAGGAATAGAGGATGCAGAGCGGGTGGTTAAACTCGACCTGTGTAAAGGCAATGTCCGCCGGCTCGAAAGGCTCGAGGAAGTCGAAGAGCGAAGTCCCGGCCGTGTCAGGGGCGCCGAGGTAGTCGACCACCACGCACTCCTCCACGCTCGGGAGCTTATCGAGCACCTGGCTCACCTTCTCCTGCGAGTCGAACTCCTTGCCGTTGTAGAGATAGCCGTCGGCGCAGAAGAGGATCTTGGGCGCGATCTGGCCGAAGCGGTCGAGCACCCCCTGAACGCCGAAGTCGGGCGAGCAGCTCGACCACACGGCGCCCAGGCTCGCGGTGGCGAGCAGCGCCGCCGTCGCCTCGGGAACGTTGGGGAGGTAGCCCGCGACGCGGTCGCCTTTCTTGACGCCCGCATCGGCGAGCGCCTGCGCCATGCGCGAGACGAGGTCGTAGAGCTGGCGCCGCGACAGGTAGCGCTTGATGCGGTCCTCGCCCCAGAAAGCGATGGCGGGCGTTGCATCGCGCGCGCGCAGCAGGTTATCGGCATAGTTGAGCTTGCCTTCCGGAAAGAACTTCGCTCCCGGCATCTGCGCAGGGTTGATCAGGCGCCGCCCGCCCGGATCGCCGCGCACCTGGCCGAAGCGCCACACCAGCTCCCAGAAATCCGCGCTCGACTCGACCGACCAGCGATGCAGCTCCGCGTAGCTCGACTTGCCCGCGAGCTTCATGAACCGAGCAAGCTCGGTCTTGGCGGCGCGCTCGGGCGATGGGGTCCAGAGTGGGGTCATTGCATCAGGGCGCGTATCCGATCGGGGATGCGCACCGGTTTCTGGTCGCGCCCGAGAAAAACGACGGTCGCGTCGCCGTCGGCGCAGAGCTCCTCCTCGATATTGAGCTCATAGAAGGTCTGCACGCTCGAGTTGCCGGGGGCGCCCGCGAATACCTTCACTTCCACGTTGCCAGGATAGTTGATCGGGCGGCGGAAGTTGCAGGAGGCGTTCACGATGACGATGCTGATCTCGCCCCACGCGTCGGCGCGCGGTACCAGTGACTCGAACCAGCCGATACGCGCCTGCTCCATGTAGCGGAAGTACACCGTGTTGTTGACGTGCCCCATCGCGTCCATGTCGCCCCAGCGAATGGCGATGCGCTCGACGTGCACGAGTTTTTTTTCATTCATAAAACCAACAAATTATAATTCCCGCATGTCCCGCGAATCGATGCAGTACGACGTCGTCGTCGTGGGCGGCGGGCCTGCGGGACTGGCCGCCGCCATCCGCCTCAAGCAGCTCTCCGCGGAGCACTCGGTCTGCGTGCTCGAGAAAGGCTCCGAAATCGGCGCGCACATCCTCTCGGGCGCAGTTATGGACCCGCGCGCGCTGTCGGAGCTGATCCCGGACTGGAAGGAAAAAGGCGCGCCGCTCAATGCGGCTGTCACGGAGGATCGCTTTCTGTTCCTTACGGAACAATCGTCTTTCAAGACCCCGAATTGGATGCTGCCCGGCTGCTTCCACAACCACGGCAACTACGTCGTCAGCCTCGGCAACGTCTGCCGCTGGCTCGGCCAGCAGGCAGAGGCGCTGGGCGTTGAAATTTTCCCCGGGTTTGCCGCAGCAGAGGTTCTTTTCGAGGGTAACGCAGTAAAAGGCGTGGCCACGGGCGACATGGGCATCAACCGCAGGGGCGAGAAGACCAACGCCTACCAGCCGGGCATGGAGCTGCACGGAAAGTACACGTTCTTCGCCGAAGGTTGCCGCGGCCATCTGGGGCGGCAGCTCGAGGGGAAGCTCGACCTGCGCGCGGGCGCCGATCCGCAGGTCTACGGCATCGGCATAAAGGAGCTCTGGGAAGTGAAACCGGAGCGACACCAACCCGGGCTCGTGATTCATACGGCGGGCTGGCCCCTCGACGCCGGCACCTACGGCGGCTCATTCATGTATCACATGGACGAGCGCCTGGTCGCTGTCGGCTTCGTCGTCGGCCTCGGTTACTCGAATCCCTATCTTTCACCCTACGAGGAATTCCAGCGCTTCAAGACGCACCCGGCTATCCGGGGGTTGTTCGAGGGCGGCAAGCGAGTCTGCTATGGCGCGCGCGCTATAGCTTCAGGCGGCCTGCAGTCGCTGCCGAAGCTTGTGTTTCCCGGCGGCGCGCTGGTCGGCGACGAAGCCGGATTTCTGAACGCTTCGCGCATCAAAGGCAGCCACTGCGCGATCAAGTCCGCGATGCTCGCCGCGGAAGCCGCGCATGAGGCGCTTGCTGCCGGCCGCGCCGCGGACGAGCTCGCCGCTTATACGCAGGCGTTCCGCTCGAGCTGGCTCTACGACGAGCTCCATCGCGCCCGCAACTTCAAGCCGTGGATGGCAAAGGGACTCTACATCGGCACGCTGATGTTCGGCATCGACCAGGTGCTCTTTCGCGGCAAGGCGCCATGGACCTTGCATCATCACGCAGCAGACCATGAAACCCTGAAGTCCAAAGAACTCGCAAAACCTGTTGCGTATCCCAAGCCCGACGGCGTGCTGACCTTCGATCGCCTGTCCTCGGTATTCATCTCGAACACCAACCATGGCGAAGATCAGCCGGTGCACCTCACGCTGAAGGACCCGTCAAAGCCGCTCTACAACCTGGAGCGTTACGCCGGGCCTGAGCAGCGCTACTGCCCTGCCGGAGTCTACGAGTTCGTCGACCTGGACACGAAGCCTCGCCTGCAGATCAACGCCCAGAACTGCGTGCACTGCAAGACGTGCGACATCAAGGACCCGCTGCAGAACATCGTCTGGATCGCGCCCGAGGGCGGCGGCGGGCCGAACTACGTCAATATGTAAGGCCGCCGGCCGGCCATGGCGCCGAGCACCGCGGCAAGCAGCGAGAGCAGCAGCGCTCCGAGCGTGATCCAGGCGGCGCGAGACGCCTGCGGCCTGAGCTCCTCGGCCTTTCGCTCGAGCGCTCCGCTCGATCTCGCCTGGTCCACGAGCCGCGCCAGCCGTTGTCTCGCCTCGGCGGCCGCCTGCCCGGGATGGTCGCGGGTCTGCTCGACCCGCTGCGCGGCGTCGTTCAGCGCGTCGTGCACCTCAGCCCGAGACATGCCGGTGGCGGCAGCGATCTGCTGCGCCGTCCGCGGATCCTTCAGCCGCTGCAGCATCTGGTCGACGTTGCCGGACAGGTCGACGTCGGCCCCGCCCCCTTGCATCACCGATCCCACCGCGTTGGTCGCTCCACCGAGCATGTTGAAGACGCCGCCTGCCACCGTGCTGATTCCGCTCGTGGCGAGGTAGCCCATGAGCAGGATGGTCACCACCCAGACAAGCGCGCCCTCGAAGAACCCCGTGGTGCGGTCCGAGGTCGCGCCGATGCGCGTGGCGACGAGCCCGCCGAGGAAGAGCGCCAAAAGCAGCGACACGCCGGCCCAGATGCCGGCGCCAGTGCCGATGGTCGAGGCACGGATCTCGCCCGGATCTGCGGCTGAAATGCCGATCGCCACGCCGAGCGCGGCAAGCAGGAGCAGCAGCCCGACCGCGCACAGCACACCGCCAAAGATGCCGCCCCACGAGACACGCATGCCCTCGGCCGCGCGTACGGCGATGGGGCTCGACAACCGCCGGCGCTCCTGGATGCGCCGGTCATGGTAGGGGGTTTCGTAAACGACGGATGCCATGGCTCGTCCTTTCGAAGCGATCGGGAAACCTCGCAAGTTTCGCGCCGCCTAACGCGTCGAAATTTGGGGTCAGGGTCGCAATTAAGTTTTCGCGTACGCAAAAACGAGTTGCGACCCTGACCCCGAATTCCATCGGCTATGCGGCGGCGAGCTTCTGTTGCAGCGACTTGCTCGCGCGGGGGTCGAGCATGGCGTCGACGTCCTGGGGCGGCACTGGCCGGCTGACGTAGAAGCCCTGGATCTGGTCGCAGCCGAGCTCGCGCAGGAGGCGCACCTGCTCGTCGTCTTCCACGCCCTCGGCGACCACGCGCAGGCCGAGCGTGTGCGCGAGAGACACGATCATGGCGACGATGTTGCGCGGATAACCGGCGTCGCGCATGCGCACGACGAAGCTGCGATCGATCTTCAGGGTGTCCACCGGCAGCCGAGCGAGGTAGCTGAGCGAGCAGAAGCCGGTGCCGAAGTCGTCCACCGATACTTCGACCCCCGCGCGCCGCAGCGCCTGCAGTTTGCGCGTGCTCTCGTCGATGTCGTCGACCAGCACGCTCTCGGTGATTTCGAGGTCGAGAAGTGGCGCCTTGCCGCCGAGCTCGGCGATCGCCTCGAGCACCGACTCGACAAAGTCCTTTTGCCGTAGCTGCAGCGCCGAGACGTTTACCGATGTGCGCGGCACCTTGAGTCCCATGCCCTGCCAGCGGCGCATGTCCTCCACCGCCTTGTGCAGCGCCCAGCGACCCGCCGCCAGGATCATGCCGGTCTCTTCCAGGAGCGAGACGAACCGCGACGGCGGCACCGTGCCGAGCTCGGCGTCGTTCCACCGGGTGAGCGCTTCGAGCCCCGCCACCTCGCCGGTCGCGACGTCGATCTTCGGCTGGTAGTGCAGCGCTAGCGTGCCGTCGTCGAGCGCGAGGCGCAGGCGGTTCTCCATCGCGAGCGACTCTGCAACGCGCGCGTTCATGTCAGGGGCGTAGAACAGATAGCGGCTGCCCGTCTGCTTTGCCTTCAGAAGCGCGGTCTCGGCGTTCACGCAGAGCGTCTCGGTGGAGTCCGCATCGGTCGGGAACACGGCGATCCCCGCCTTCACCGCGACGCGCAGCTCGGCTCCTTCGATCGCGATCGGCTGCGCGAGCGCTTCGTCGAGCCGCTCGAGGAACGCGTAGACGGTATCTCTCGGCCGGTCCAAAGGCGCGACGGCGATGGCGAAGTGATCGCCGCCCACGCGGGCCACGGTGTCCTGTTCGCGCGCCGCCCGGCGCAGGCGCGCGCCCAACTCGCGCAGCAGGTCGTCCCCGCTCTTACGGCCGAAGCTCTCGTTCACCATGCGCAGCCGCTCCACGTCGACGAAGATGGTGGCGGCGAAGCGCCGCTCGCGCCGCGCCGCGCTCAACGCCTGCGTCATGCGGTCGGTGAAGAGGCTGCGGTTTGGCAGGTCGGTGAGCGAATCGTGGTAGGCGAGGTAATCCATGCGCGCCTTCTGCGCGAGGTGCCTCAGGGCGAAGGCGATGTCGCCGGCCAGCTCGTGCAGCAGGCGCATCTCTTCTTCGTCGAAGAAGTCTCGCTGGCTCGCGTAGAGAAGCAGCAGCCCTGCGCTCTCCCCGGCCGCGAGCAGGGGCAGCGCGACGAACGAGCCGCTGTGCGCGTCGTTCCAGACGAGCGAGCGCGTGCCGAGCCTGAGGCGTAAGAGATCTCGCTCCGCGCTGCCTTCGCCCGCCGCGGCGACCTGCCGGATCTCGCGACTGTGCGGGTCCGCAAGCCCGATGGCCGCGAGGCGGAAGCCGCCCTTCTCGACCGCGATGCGGCACGCCTCGTCGAGCAGCGTCTGCCGGTCGCCGGCCCGCACGATGAGCGCGTTCACTGCGCTCAGCACCTCGAGCGTGCGGTTTAGCCGCTCGATGCGCCGCTGCTGCGCCTCGAGCGCCCCGGTTTTCTCGAGCAGCTGGTCGACCACCACGCGCAGATGCTCCCGGTCGAGGTCGGGGGAGATCTGCGCCGGCGCCTCGCTGCGCGAGGCGAGTACCGCGTCCACCTGGCGCAGGATCGCGGCGTTGTCCGAAGGCTTGAGCAGCACGCGCGAGACGCCGTGCGCCTGAGCGAGCGCCTGCGCGTCCTCCCCGCCGAAGTAGGCGGTGTAGAACATGAGCGCGGCAGGCGCGGTCGCCGGTTCGGCGCGCAGCCGCCGCGCGAGCTCGTAGCCGTCCATGAGCGGCATCAGCACGTCCGAGATCACGAGATCCGGGCGCGCCTCGCGCGCGCGAGAGAGCGCCTCGCGCCCGTCTGCCGCGCGCAGCACGCGATGCCCCGCGCCCTCGAGCAGCGCTGCAAGCGCTTCGCGATTCGCACGGTTGTCGTCGGCGACCAGGATGGTTGCCATCGTCGAATTGACAATCTTCGCGCAATGTCGTGCGCTCGCCTGTCACTGCGTGCGAACTCATTCGTAGAAAATTTCGCAAATCGGTGTCGCGGTTCCGCGACAAACCCACTGCGCACTGTAGCCGATAGCACGACACGTCCTAGAATGGGCGCATGACAGGTTTCGCCGAGTTCTACCCCTTCTACCTGTCGCAGCATGCCGACCGCACGTGCCGGCGGCTGCACTTCGTCGGCACGACGATCGGCCTTGTGGCGGCGCTGCACGCGCTTTCGACGCTCAACTTCTGGTGGCTTGCCGGCGGCATCGTCGCCGGCTATGCGCTTGCGTGGGTGGGGCACTTCTTCTTCGAAAGAAACCGCCCCGCCACCTTTACTCATCCCGTCTACAGCTTTATGGGCGACTGGGTGATGTGGAAGGACATGCTCACCGGAAAGATCCGCCTTTGAACGCCGCACCGAGCCCGTTCGCGTTCTGGAGCTCGGCCGCGCCCTGGTTCGCGCTCGTGGCGTTCGGCCTCGTGATCGCGCTGCTGCACGCCCGCCCGCACGAGCGCGCGACTTTCCTGAATACCCTGTGGCTCTTCCTCGCGGGCATCGCCGGCGAGGCGGCGGCGGCGCTCATCTGGAAGCTCGGCTTTGCCGAGGCCGCGGCTGCGGTGCACACGATTTTCCGCTTCGTCTCGGTGATCGCGCTCATCCGGTTGGGCGGCTTTGCGGCATTCCGGTTGCTGCTGCCGTTCGCCGGTAGCCATCCCCCGCGCATCGTCGAAGACCTCGCGATCGTCGGAGCCTACGTGATCTACGGCTTCGCTCAGCTGCGCGGCGCCGGGCTGGATCTGTCCAGCATCGTCACCACCTCCGCGATCCTCACCGCGGTGATCGCATTCGCCATGCAGGACACGCTCGGCAACGTTCTGGCCGGAGTGGCGGTACAGCTCGACCACTCGGTGCGCATCGGTGACTGGATCCGCGTCGACAACGTGAGCGGCCGGGTGCGCGACATTCGCTGGCGCTCGACGCTGATCGAGACACGCAACTGGGAGACCGTCGTGATTCCCAACAGCCTGCTGATGAAAGCGCGGGTCGAGATCCTGGGCCAACGCGAGGGCGCGCCGCTACAGTGGCGGCGGATGCTCGACTTCATGGTCGACCCGGGCGTGCCGCCGGCGCGTGTCATCGCGATCGTCGAGGACGAGATGCGCGAGCTCTCGATCCCGAACGTCGCCCGCACCCCGGCCCCGAGCTGCGTGCTGAAGCGCTTCGAGGAGGGCAACTTGCTGTACCAGCTACGCTACTTTCTCACCGACCTGCTCGAGGACGACCTCACCGACTCGATGGTTCGGGTGCATCTTTTCGCGTCGCTGCAGCGTGCCGGCATCCGCGTCGCCGAGCCGCAGCGTACCGTGCACGCCGTGGCGCGCGACCAGGCGCACGCCGAGACCGTGCGCCGGCGCGAGCTCACCCGGCGGCTGCAGGCGCTCTCGAGCGTGCCGCCGTTCGCCGCGCTGTCCGAGGAGGACAAGGCGGACATCGCCGAGCGGCTGCAGTACGCCCCGTTCGCGCGCGGCGACGTCATTACCAAGCAGGGCAACAAGGCGCACTGGCTCTACATCCTCGCGTTTGGCGAGGCCGACGTGCTGTACGAGCCGCCGGGCGGCGTGCTCCAGCCGATCGGCACCCTGCACGCCGGGCAGTTCTTCGGCGAGATGGCGCTCGTCACGGGCGAGGCGCGCGCCGCCACCGTGATCGCCAAGACCGACGTCGAGTGCTACCGCCTGGATCGCGCCTCATTCCAGGAGCTGCTCGCGGGCAAGCCGCAGATCGCCGAGGAGATCGGGCGCGTGATGGGCGGCCGGCGTGGCGACCTGGACAGCGCTCGTCAGGCGTTCACCGAGGTGGCACCCACGGCCGAGGCCGGGGTCCGCTTCGTCAGCAGGATCCGGCGCTTCTTCGGCAAACGGAACCTGACGCCGCGCTAGGCGGCGAGGAACTGGTCCTCCGACAGCGCCATCACGCCGGCGGCGCCGTTCACCACGGTGTTGCGCAGCGCCGGCGCCTGGACCAGGACGTGGTCGGCGAAGAAGCGCGCGGTCGCGATTTTTGCCTTGTAGAAAGAATCATCCCCCGAGGCCTTGCCGGCCGCTAGCGCAGCCCGCGCCATCTGCCATCCGCCGGCGACGATCCCCATGAGCTTCAGGAGCGGCACCGCACCGGCGAAAGGCGCACGCGGATCCTTGGCGCCGACGACGAACTGGACGCACTCCTCGACCGCCTTGAGTCCTTCGGCGAGGGCCTTGCGGATTTCCGGGTGCCGGGCAAGCTCGGCATCGAGCTTCCTGACTTCCGCGATCCATTGCTTCGCCGCGGCGCCGCCATCGCGCCCGATCTTGCGCCCGACGAGGTCCATCGCCTGGATACCGGTGGTGCCCTCGTAGATCGTCGTGATGCGAGCATCGCGCAGGTATTGAGCCGCGCCGGTCTCCTCGACGAATCCCATCCCGCCGTGGACTTGCACTCCGAGCGAGGCGATCTCGATACCGGTTTCGGTCGACCACCCCTTGACCACGGGGATCATGAGGTCGACGAAGGCCTGGTACTTCTTGTCGCCGGTCTTGTGTACGAAATCCATGGCGCCGGCAACGACGTACGCCAGCGCGCGCATGGCCTCGGTCTGCGACTTCATGAGCATCAGCATGCGACGCACGTCCGGGTGGCGGATGATCGGCACCGTCTTGCCGGCGTCCACCAGGTCTTTGCCTTGCAGGCGCTCGCGCGCATAGGCGAGCGCGCGCTGGAATGCGCGTTCGGCGATCGCCACGCCCTCCAGGCCCACGCTGAAGCGCGCCGCGTTCATCATGATGAACATGTACGCGAGGCCCTTGTTCTCCTCGCCGACCAGGTACCCCACCGCCTTGTCGAACACCATGACCGCCGTGGGGCTCGCGTGGATGCCGAGCTTGTGCTCGATCGAGGCGCAGCGCGCGGTGTTGCGCTTGCCGAGCGAGCCGTCGGGCTTCGGCAGGAACTTGGGCACTAGGAAAAGCGAGATGCCCTTCGTCCCCTCCGGCGCATCCGGCGTGCGCGCGAGCACGAGGTGGGCGATGTTCTCGGCGAGATCGTGCTCGCCGTAGGTGATGAAGATCTTCTGGCCCGAAATCAGGTAGTGGTCTGCGGCCCTTTCGGCCTTCGTCCTCACGAGGGCAAGGTCGGAGCCGGCCTGGGGCTCGGTGAGATTCATGGTCCCGGTCCACAGGCCCTCGACCATCTTCTTGAGATACGTGTGCTTCAACGCGTCGGAGCCGCACAACTCGAGCGCGTGGATGGCGCCCTGCGTGAGCAGGGGGCAGAGCGAGAACGACATGTTGGACGAGGTGAACATCTCCTCGACCGCCGTCGCCACGAGCTTCGGCAGGCCCTGGCCACCCCAGTCCGCATCGAAAGGCAGCGCCCCCCACCCGCTTTGCACGTATTGCTGATAGGCCTGCTTGAATCCTTTCGGCGTCGTGACCTTACCGTCGTGCCATTCCGAGCCTTGTTGATCTCCAGAATAATTAATCGGATCAAGGACCTCGGAAGCGAACTTCGAGGCTTCCTCAAGGATGGCATCGACCGTGTCGGGCGTCGCGTCCTGGTAGCCGGGAAGCTTCGCCACCTCGCTTAACCCGGCGAGCTCGTTCAGCACGAACCTCATGTCCTTGAGCGGCGCCTGGTATGTGCTCATCTCTTGAGCTCCTCCACCAGCGACGGGACGAGCTGGAAAAGGTCGCCGACGACCCCGAAGTCCGCGACCTGGAAGATCGGCGCCTCCTCGTCCTTGTTGATCGCCACGATGACGCGGCTGTCCTTCATCCCTGCGAGATGCTGGATCGCGCCGGAGATGCCCACCGCGACGTAGAGGTCGGGCGCCACGATCTTGCCGGTCTGCCCAACCTGCCAGTCGTTCGGCACGAACCCGGCGTCGACCGCGGCGCGCGAAGCGCCCATCGCCGCACCGAGCCGGTCCGCGAGCGGCTCGAGCACCTTGGTGAAGTTCTCGCCCGAGCCCATGCCCCGGCCGCCCGAGACGATGATCTTCGCGGCGGTGAGCTCCGGGCGCTCGGACTTCGCCACTTCCCGGCTGACGAACGAAGAAAGCCCGGAATCCGGGGGTGCCGCAACCGCTTCGACGGGTGCGTTCCCGCCCATGGCCGGAACGGCATCGAATGCGGTGGTACGCACGGTAAGGACCTTGATCGAATCCTTGGACTTCACTGTGGCGAGCGCATTGCCGGCGTAGATCGGGCGCACGAACGTGTCGGCGCCTTCAACCCCCGAAATGTCCGAGATCTGCTGCACGTCGAGCAGCGCGGCCGCCCGCGGCATCACGTCCTTTCCGGTGGTGGTCGCCGGCGCGAGGATATGCGAATAGCTTTTCGCCAACGAAACGATGAGGGCGGCCACGTTCTCGGCCAGGAATTCGCCCAGATGCGGCGCATCGGCGTGCAGAACCTTCTTCACGCCCGCAATCTGCGCGGCGGCCTTCGCCGCCTCGGCGGCCTGATGGCCGGCGACCAGGACATGGATGTCCGGGCCAAGCTTCTGCGCGGCGGTGACGGTGTTAAGCGTCGCTTTCTTGACGGTCTTGTTGTCGTGCTCGGCGAGGACCAGGACCGCCATTCAAATCACCTTCGCTTCGTTGCGCAGCTTGTCCACCAACGCCTTGACATCGGCCACTTTCACGCCAGCCTTGCGCTTCGAGGGCTCTGCGACCTTCAAAGTCGTCAATCTCGGAGAGACATCCACGCCAAGCGCTTCGGGCTTGAGCACTTCGAACGCCTTCTTCTTCGCCTTCATGATGTTCGG